>JBOHQX010000211.1:0-2638 GCA_050732395.1 bacterium | reverse complement strand
GTAAGCATCTTCCCTAGGTTTTGGTGCGGCCCTCTTGGGAAGATGCTTACAGCATGACAGACGACGGTGGCTTTGAGGGCTAACTTAACATTGTCAAGCTAGAACTTATATTCAAACGAAAACACGATGCCATAGTCGTTCTTCACGGCGCCGCTGGGGGGCTCGTTGTCGAAACTGTCATAAAAAGTCAGATTTAAGAATAGGTCTCTGATGATCTCCCAGGTGACTTTTGCATCCATCTCCATGCGTATACGGCCAAAATTCGTCAGATTGGCAAAGAGGGCCATGCCAGTCGAGAGATTTAACTCGGGGGTATCATACCTGAATCTTGAGTACTGTATTGCGCCTAGTACCTCCAAATTGTTTGTGCTGTTGGACCAGTCATCGGTCCATTCCCGGTTGATCACGAGCCCGCCGCCTGCCATCAGCCATTCCGAGTTGTCTTGAATCACTTTGCGGCCCAGCCCGCCGTTCAAGAATAAACGCAGATTGAGACCCAGTGCGCTATTGCTTTGTGCTCCGATTTCGCCCAAAGCAAACCAGCGGTCCTCAAAAACCCTGCGTGTCAGCAGATCAAAATCATAGCGTTCCGTCGCGCTGGTGTCTTGCTGTGAAGTGATGATCGCGCTGAAATTGCTTTCTGCTTCAATCGTGCGGCTGTGATAGGTGGCATTGGCGGCAGTATTGAATTGAAAAATATCGCTTGCCTTGGTATAGTTGAATCCCACGCTGACCGCGCCGTCCACTCTGGCCCAGAATCGGCCTTGGATGGGAAGAATTCTCACCACATAAAACCGGTAAATCTCAAAACTGGAGCTGTCGGTGATAATGGTCATGCGCCATTTCAGCGAGGCATCACCCAGCGCGCCGAAATAGATGGTGCCGTCGAATAACTCCACTTCATAATAAGCCGCGGAAGTCAGTCCGATGATCTTGTCCCACTTGATGCTCAGCGTGCCCATGTGGTCGGTACTGAAAGTGAGCTTGCCGAATTCGAGCTTCTTTATCTCCCCGGTAAATTGATCGCCGTTTTCCAGTATCAGGCGGTCGGTCTTTTCCGCCCAGGCCGCTTGTTGATGGAGAAGAAATACTGCGAGGCACCAGAAGCGCGCAAGTGATATGAGGTTTTTACGCGACATAGATCGTCCAAGGCAGCACACTTCGACATTGCCGAGCAGCAAGCGGCCTGAAAAGCAATCCGCAAATGACGCAGATTTTCGCGGATGAATCGGCCGAAACTATCTGCGTCTTTCTGTGAAATCTGCGGATTTATTTTTGCGGTGTCAATACACATTCATCTCTTTTTTTTCATCTCACCGCGCGACCATTGCTTTCGGCTTTGCAGCATAAGGATTACCCCCGAGCGCATTGGAGACGTCGATGATGGCCCGTTGCGCGCGCACGCTGTTGCCGGCTTCATTGAGCGGGGGCGAGATCGAGGCAATGCCCCACTTGCCGGGCGATACGGCGATGACGCCGCCGCCCACGCCGCTTTTGGCGGGCAGGCCGGAGTAGTACAGCCATTTGCCCGAATCGTCGTACATGCCGGCGGTGGCCATCACCGCCAGCACGGCGGGAACGTGTTCGGTCTCCAGCACTTGTTTGTTGGTGATCGGGTTTTTGCCGCCATTGGCAAGGGTGGCCGCCATGGTGGCGAGATACTTGGTGTTGACGCTGATCGCGCACTGTTTGGTGTAAAGATCGCATGCCTGGGCCGGTTTATCCTTGATGCGGCCATAGGCATACATCAGCGAGGCAATGGCCTGGTTGCGCTGGTTGGTCGCGGCCTCGGATTCATAGACTTCCTGGTTGACCGAGAGCGGCCGGCCCGCGAAGTCGCTATGCGTGTTAATGATCGTCGCCCACACTTGATCCACGGTGGCGCCTTTGATCATGCTGGTGGCAGTGATGGCGCCGGGATTGACCAGCGGATTCATCTCCTTTCCTTTATACAATTCAATGGCGACAATGGAGTTGAAACGCATGCCCGTCGCATCCACGCCCATGTTGTCCACCAGGGCCTGCCCGCCCGATTCCTGCATGACCTTGGCCATGGTGAATACTTTGGAGATTGATTGGATCGACACTTCCGAAGTGATATCGCCGGCGGAATACACCTTTCCATCGACGGTAATCAGCACAATGCCGAACAGGTTGGGGTCGACCTTCGCCAGCGCCGGAATATAATCCGCGTTCTTGCCTTCTTGCAGCGTTTTGTACTTGGCATGAGCCGCATTCACGGCTTTGGTGATATCCGCAGGCGCCTGCGCCTCCGCTGAGAACGGAACGATCAAAACTGCGATCGCAAATGCGAGGAGCAACATCCACGCATTGAAAGCGGCTGATTTTCTGGTCTTCATTATTTGCCGCCTAATGTGTGTGAGAAGTTGTATTTGAAAGAGAATTGAATGCGATAGTCATCCACACTGAAACCGTCGGAGTTGTTTTCGCGATTGCCCCATTGAAACTCGCCACCCAGCATCACGTTTTTGGCGGGATAGTGCAGCAGATTGACGAGACCGTACTGGCCCACTTTAAACGCGCTCGAGGCTTGGCCGCTGGAGTTCTCTATGTCCAAGCGTGAGTAACCCAGCGAGGTGCTCCACTTCTCGTTCCAGTAATGATCATAGAACGCGAC
>JBOHQX010000210.1:0-22678 GCA_050732395.1 bacterium | reverse complement strand
CCCAAGCCCTCCGCCCCAAGCCCTCCGCCCCAAGCCCTACGCCCTCTGCCCTCCGCCCTCCGCCCCATGCGCCAACGCTGCACGCACAAATTCGCGGAACAGAGGATGCGCTTTCAACGCGCGCGATTTCAATTCGGGATGAAACTGTACTCCCACGAACCAGGGATGATCCTTCAGCTCAATGATTTCCACGAGCTGCGTTTCCGGATTCACGCCACTCACGATCAAACCGCCGCGCTCGAGCTGCGGCAAATAGCGATTGTTCACTTCCCAGCGGTGGCGATGGCGTTCGGTGATTTCGCGCTTGTTATAAGCCGCCTGGGTGCGCGAGCCCGGCACGAGATGGCAACGGTAAGCGCCGAGCCGCATGGTGCCACCGGCTTGGGTGACATTGACCTGGGTCTCCATCCTGTCGATGACTGGCATCGCGGTATTCTCGTCGAATTCCGTGCTATTGGCTTGCGGCAATCCGCAGACATGGCGCGCGAAATCGATGACGGCGCATTGCAGGCCCAGGCAAATTCCCAAGAACGGAATTTTATTCTCGCGCGCAAATTGAATCGCTTTGATTTTGCCTTCGACGCCACGGCTGCCAAAGCCTGGGCATACCAGCAAGCCGTGCATGCGCGCCATGGCTTCCGGCAAGCCGGATTGCTCGATCGCTTCGGAATCGATCCAGTGCAGATTGACTTTGGCCTCATTTTCCACACCGGCGTGCGTGAAGGCTTCAATGATGCTTTTGTAAGAATCCTTCAAGCCGACGTATTTACCGCAGATGGCGAGATCGACGGTGCGCATAGGATTCTTGATGCGCTGCACAAGCTGGCGCCATTTATCCAGATCTACGCGACGATCATTAGCCGGCTTGCCGGAAGCAGCCGGCAAAGGGCTCAGCCCGAGTTTTTGTTCCAAAATCTTGCCCAGACCTTCTTCTTCAAACAACAGCGGAATTTCGTAGATCGTGGTGACGTCCCGCGCCTCGATTACGCACTCCGGCGGCACGCTACAATAGAGTGCAATTTTCTTGCGCAGCTCGCGGGACAATTCGGCCTCCGTGCGGCACAATAAAATGTCCGGTTGAATGCCAATTTCGCGCAAGCGCATCACGGAATGCTGCGTTGGCTTGGTCTTTAATTCACCGGAAGCGTGAATATAGGGCACGAGGGTCAGGTGAATATCGACGCAGTTCTGCGCTCCCATCTCCAGGCGGAATTGGCGGATGGCCTCGAGAAAAGGCAAGCCTTCAATATCGCCCACCGTGCCGCCGACCTCCGTGATGACGACGTCGTATTGGCCGTTGTCCGTGGCTGCTTCAATGATGCGGCGCTTGATCTCGTCCGTGATATGCGGAATCACTTGCACCGTATTCCCCAAATAGTCACCGCGGCGCTCTCGGGTGATCACCGTGTAATAGATCTGGCCGGTGGTGGCATTGTTCTTTTTGGACATGTTCACGTCGATGAAGCGTTCGTAGTGGCCGAGATCGAGATCGGTTTCCGCGCCGTCCTCGGTGACGAACACCTCCCCGTGCTGGTACGGACTCATGGTGCCGGGGTCGACGTTGATATAGGGATCGAATTTGAGAATTGTGACTTTCAAGCCGCGCGCCTTCAACAACACACCTATTGCTGCCGAAGCTACTCCCTTTCCCAAAGAAGACACCACGCCGCCGGTGGTGAAGATGTACTTGGTTTGAGAGGGATGAGACAAGTGATTCACCTTGCGAGAGGTTTGTGAGATTTAGGGTCGCTGCTCTGTCATTTGGTTTACACCTTACACGTTACACCTTACACGTGTCAAGTGTAACGTTAAAACATGAATCTAATGACGTCCTCATCGAGCCCCTACTTTTTCACCGCCAAATCGCGATTCAATGCCTCCAAATCCGCGGGTGTATCCACACCACGGCCTTCGTACTCCGTGCGTGCGACGTGAATGCGTACGCCACGTTCCAATAAACGCAATTGCTCCAACTGCTCGATTCGTTCCAAACGGCCGGGCGGCCAACTCACAAAGCTGAGCAGCATCTCGTACCGGTAAACGTAAATGCCGAGATGTTTCAAATATTGATGCCGCACCAACCATTCCGGCTCAATGGCACAATCGCGGCAAAAAGGAATCGGCGAGCGCGAAAAATACAAGGCGGTGTGATCCTGCGCCAGGACCACCTTCACCACGTTGGGGTTTTCCAACTCTTCCAACGACGTAATCGGGCGTACGAGCGTGCTGACTTCGGCCTGCTCGTCTGCCAGCAGAACGTTGATCGCGACGTCGATCGCCGCGGGCTCGATCAAGGGCTCGTCGCCTTGAATATTGACTACGATATCCGGCTGCGGCCTGACCTGCTGCGCCACCTCGGCGATGCGATCGCTGCCGGACTGATGATCAGAGCGCGTTTTCATCGCCTTCCCGCCGAAGCTCGACACTGCGGCCATAATGCGCTGATCGTCCGTGGCGACGCACAAATCGGTGAGCATCGCCGACCGCCGCGCGCGCTCGTACACGCATTGAATCATCGGTTTACCTGCCACCGGCGCCAACGGCTTGCCGGGGAAACGCGTCGAGGCGTAGCGCGCTGGTATAACGCCGAGAATGTTCATCCGATCACTTTGGGCACGCTGAAATACGAATTTTTACGACTCGGCGCATTGCGCAGTACTTCCTCGACGGGCAATGCAGGCTCCACTTCATCCTCTCGAAGAACGTTGCTCAAGTCCAGGACGTGCGAAGTGGGCAGCACCTCGTCGAGCTCGAGCTCTTTCAACTGTTCCACATAGGCGACTATGGCATCCAACTCTTTTGCCATCTTTGCCAACTCCTCCTCGTTGAAAGAGAGCTTGGCTAGTTTGGCAATGTGCTGGACTTCTGCGCTGGTGATGGTCATTAATTACCCTGAATTACTTTCGAAACGCTGGGTTTAGATGCGTTGCAAGTTCAAAGCAATGACCCCTAAATATAGAATTAGTCTGTTAATTGTCAAGGCATTTAACTTGCTGCATCAGTTCCGTTACATTTGTAAATAAGTGAAATTACAGTATTAAACGACTGTTATTCCAATCAATCCAAAACTTTCTCAAATGGCTATGATCGTGATTTTCGAGGAGTTTCATCTATATTTTCCAGTGTAAATTTCAAAGTTTTGTTGCCAGGATGGCGGGCAGCTCAGGAGATATTTCTGCACTCCTCTGCTCATTCATTTAAATCAGATGATCGGCTGATCAAATTGCGGTTCAATCGTGTGCTTAATAATGGCATTATACGGCTCTCTAGATTCCAAGGAAATGGGTGAGCATACATCACGAACTGGCCTACTGGCTCACCTCAGTGCCGGATTCTATCAGGATCCCAACTGGATAGGATTCTTACATGGGCACGCTGGAAAAAAAGTGATCTCAGCTTATGCGTGCGAGAAAATTGAGAGTTTGAGCGATGCTGAACAAGTTACCACCGAGTAGGGAAGATGGGATGGAATGCGAGGATTTTCGGAAAAGCTAATTAGACGCCATTTATGGAGTAAATCATCGCCTCAACTTCTATGAGCTTACAATAGATATTGTGCCACTGTTTCTAAAAATATGAATTGGTCTTATACTGGACAGCTTCATGGTCTCTTCAACTCAAAACTGCTCATCATCATAATATAGCGTCACCTGGCCTACTCCATGGATCCGCTTCAGCTTGCGAATCAATTCCTCGTGCCCATGCTTGCCTTTGAGATCGACGTGGTATGACAACTCCAACGCCTCCCCGTCTCCCAGCGAGCGCACATTGACCAGTTTGTTGTCCTTGGAATGCTTGTTGATCTCTGGCAAATAGGGTGGCATCTGGGATTCACCATTGGGGGTATAAGTGAATTGCAGAAGTATGGTCTTGGGTGCGCCCGTGATTCCTTGCATCTTCGTCAAGGACAGCAGGATCAGGCCGACCAGCAAAGATCCGGCGAGGGCGACGGCATGCAGGCCGACGCCGGCGGCCATGCCTGTCGCCAACGCGAAAAATAGCAAATCCATGTCGGTGACGTCAAAATTGCTGGCGACGTAATCCTCGTTGATGTGCTCGCGAATCCAGTAGACACCCCAGTACTCTCCGTTGAGATAGAGTGATACCGGCCGGAACGCGGAAGCCGCACCGCCGATTTCGAGCCAGAGTGAATGCGTGAGCGCATCGTCGATCAGCGTGAATCTGGCACCACCGGTGGGTTGATCTCCGGTGGGGGCATAGAGAACGAGCGTTTCGAAACGGTCGATTGGTTTTTGCGGAAATACGCGATAATTCAGCCTGCTTTGCCCGTATTCGCCGCGAAAAAAGACGCGAAAGTTCTTTGCGGCCCGGTGTACAATGCGCTGGTCTTTGCCGGCTCATCGCCGGTGAGGGTGTATCGAATCTCGCCGCCGGAAGCGTTCGTTTCCAACGCCACGCTCAAGCTGTTTGAATAAACCCCGTCGTTCTGCGAAAACCGCAATGAGGCCTCTCCTGACGGCAGGAATTGATTCGCCTGCCTAGGTGTGGGAATTCTCAAGAAATGGAAACCTTATGGAATCTGGCTGGTAGGTTCATGTATGACCCCGTGACATGATTTGCCCCAACTTCCTATCAGGAGTGCTTGAATGATGGTTGCGCCCGAGTGGGCGAGGATACCCAATTGATTTTTCTCAAACGGAAGTGATCGGCATGGGTTGATCGTAAGCCAATTCGGAGGGAATAGTAACCTCAACTACGGCGTTTTATAGAAAAAAAATCGCTCGCCGGTAGATTTTGATTTTGTTGGTTGCTGTCTACACTTTTGCTTTTGGTTCTCCGCTGGATTTACGGCTCGCATGCCAAAGTGTCTTGAAGAGCCCAGCCTCCAGCCAGTTGCCCTTGAGCAAGGCAGGAATCACTTCTGCCGGCAAATTCCGGAGCAGGCGAATTTTCCCGGCCCATTGTTCATCGTCATATCGGGCAATGCGCCGGTTCGCAGCCTCGGCCCAAGTGAACATGCGGCCGTAACGCGTGCGCCAGGCGCGATCAAAGCGCGAGAGAAATCTGCCGTCGAAGCGGCCCGCTTGATGTGCCTCTCTAGCTACCTCTCCAGCCAGCCGTCCTAATTCGATTGCGAAGCGAATGCCCTCTCCCAGTAGGGTTGAAATTAATCCTCCTGCGTCTCCCACCACCAACAGCCCGTCTGATGAAGTTTTGAGCAACGGCGGCGCACTTGGAATTGCACCGGTATGAGTTTCGATGATCGCCGCCGTTTTCATAGGCAAGTGTTCGGAAATCTGTGCCGGGGGACGCTGCAACAGAGCGTGCAAATGGGCTTTCGGGTCTGCCTGGGTGTCCGGCCGGATGACGCCGATGCCGATGCGCACCCGTTCTTCTCCGTGCGGGAAAATCCAGCCATAGCCGCTGGGCGCCGCCAGACTGCCGAAGAGCAGAGCGATCGTGCCTTGCGGCCATTGCGGTGCAACCACGTCGACCTCCGCGCCCAGGCCGTAACGCCCGCACTCTTGACTGAGGCCAGCCTGGCGTGCGAGTACCCCGGCCATGCCGGAGGCGTCGATCACCAAGGGCGCAAAATACTGGCCCTGGCCGTGAACCTCTAGTCCGGCCGGCAAACTCTTTTTAAAGAAAACCTTTTCGACGTGGCTCGCGGGCAGAATTTCTGCGCCCGCTTTGGCCGCGGTCACGGCTAAATATTGATACAGGCCGCGTACATCCAAAATGCAACTCACCGGCTTCTCATAGGAAAACACGGCCTCCTCCGCGCGCGCCACGAAGCGTCCGGTGTGAACCGGATGCATGTACCTTTCGGGAATGCCCAGTGCACGTATTTCGGCAATCCAACTGCCGCCACTGGAGTGAATGGGGTAGCCGACTTCCTTGCTGCGTTCGAACACTGCCACCCGCAGTCCACCAAGCGCAGCCGTGTAGGCCGCGCTCAGGCCTGCTGGTCCGCCGCCGGCAATGAGCAGGTCGTATTTTCGATTCATGATCACAAAAATTAAAAGGCCTGATTCCGAATGGGTCGGGATCAGGCCAACAGTGTATTGTCTCCCCCGGACGATTGCTGCATTAATTCATCGTGTGTTTCTTGGCAGGTGCTATTTTAGCGCGGCCTCTAAGCGTTGTTTGATGATCTGCTTGGGCACGGCGCCGATAATTTCATCCACCTTTATGCCGCCTTTGAAAATCAATAAGGCCGGAATGCTACGAATCCCGAATTTGATCGCACTTTCGTTGTTGTTATCAACGTCGAGCTTCCCGATTTTTGCTTTGCCATTGTATTCACCTGCGAGCTCTGCGATCGCCGGTGCGATCATTTTACACGGTCCGCACCATTCTGCCCAAAAATCTACCAAAACCGGCTGGGCGGATTGCAGCACCTCTTGATCGAAAGTTGCGTCAGTCAAAATCAGCGGATGGGTCATTTTTTCTCCTTTCAACTTACCGGCCGATCTATGATCTTGTTTAGTAATTATCCAGATCACCGCCAGGGCGCTCTAGCTTTTTCTGGAGTTGGAAAATGGGGTTGAAAAAGCGAGCACGTCGCCTGTAAGAATTACTGCACCCAAGCGGTAGTTCACGGAAAGTTAAAAAAAATTACTGCAAATCCCAAAAGAAAAATCGAAAAATAGCTTGCATCTAAACAACAAATGCTCTATGTTTATACTACGCGAGGCGAGCGATGCTTGAAAACTCGCGTTGAAACGGCCCCGTAAGCGGGCCGCCTTGGCGTGCAGGAAACTTGGCCTGTAAGTCGAAGGCGCAAACCTTCCACTCTTGGAGAGTGCTAGGTTTGCGCCTTTTTTGTTTCAGGGAGCTAAGCCAATTGCCAAATCAACCAAATTTGCCGCCCGGGCGCCGTGACAAGCGCTCGGGCGGTAAATGGTTACAACCAAGCTAAATGTTCATAAAAAAGTGAGGATGATGGGCGCTTGAATGGTATCGGGTGTGGCGCCAGTGCGGTTGCGCGAACTGCGCTTGCGCTCGATAATATTCTGGTGCGAGGTCTATAATGCCGAGTGTTAAGGGAGTTTTGGAAACCGCCCTTTATGTTGAAGATTTGGAACGTGCTGCAAAGTTTTATTCCCTGATTCTGAAGTTCGAGAAGCTGCTCTCCACCGAAAAGTACTGCGCGCTGAGCGTTGCCGGGCGCCAGATCTTGATGCTCTTCAAGAAAGGCGCATCTCTTCAGCCCGCGGTGGTTACCGGCGGCGCCATCCCGGCCACCGACGGCCAGGGCAACTTGCACCTGGCTTTCGCCATTGGCATGTCGGAAGTGGAAGAATGGGAAAGTTGGCTGCATCTAAACGGCGTCACGATAGAGAGCAAGGTCAATTGGAAACGTGGAGGCCACAGCCTGTATTTTCGCGATCCGGACCGCAACTGCATCGAGCTGATTACTCCCGGATGCTGGTCGATTTACTGAAAGTCTAAGGCCGGACTTTAGCATTAGTGTCTAGCTTGACAATGTTAACTTAACCGCAAAGGGCGCAAAGAAGACGCTAAGCACCCAATGTGGGATATGTACCCAAGTGAACTTTGCGCATCCTTGGCGACCTTTGCGGTTAGATGGTTTCAGCTTAACATTGTCAAGCTAGGGCCTTGTCGGGCAGGAAGCAGACCTGCAAGTCGAAGGCGCAATCGGCTTTCCCGTGTAAGGGAGCAAGGGGTTGCGCCTTTTTATTTTTGCTAGGGAGCAACATCATGCGAAAGGATCTATACTCGCCCGGCTCCATCAGAGTGGCTGAAACGCCGCAACAGTTCTTGGAACGTATTTTTTGTGAGCTCCCGCATATCGAAGGCTTGTTTCTCATCGCTTCGCGAGGCGAAATCGTCGCGCACGCGGCGAACGAGGGGCAGTCTTGGGAGAAACTACCGGCGCTGACCGAAGAGTTCCTGAGATTCGCCGCAGACGCTGCGCATGCAGTGCGACAAGGCGCTGCGCAGTATTTACTCCTGAAAAACGAAGGGGGATACATGATGATCCTGGTACTTGAGCGCGGATACATCCTGGTCGTCCTTGGCCGCGATCATATTCGCCCGGATGTGATCAAGTACAGCACGGACTGGATCGCGAGCAAACTGTCTTTACTGTTGCCATAAGCAGGAGTCGAAGAATGTCCCATGTTCTCGTCGTTGAAGATGAAAGCAAGCTCCGGATGCTCTATCGTCTGGAATTGCAGTCCGAAGGCAATGAGATTATCGAAGCCGCTTCCGGCTCCGAGGCCGTGCGCGTGCTCCAGAGCGATTGCCCGGTGGATGCCGTGATCTTGGACCTCAACCTCCCCGACGTGAAGGGATGGCAACTGCTCAATTTGATTGCAGCATACCGCCCTCATGTGCCGGTCATCATCAATACCGCGTACAGCAGTTTTCGTGAAGAATTCCGCGGTTGGCGCGCCGAAGCATACGTGGTAAAATCCTCCGATTTGTCGCCCTTGAAGGATGCTCTGGCGCGCTGCCTCGCAGCTTCCTCGCAAAGGGCAAAGGAGAGCGTGATCGAATTCAAACGCGCGCGCTTCGAATAATCTCCGTAGACCCAACCACTTCTGGCACGCTTGGTTGCCTGTGCTCGCGGGCGAATCCTTCGAGCATTCCAATTCTCCCTCAAAGGCGTGCTTTCAGAAAGAGCTTCTTCCCCCTCTTCTTTCTTGCTCTCAATTAAAAAGCCGTTGTGAAAATGTAGTGTTTTGTTTATCATGCAGAAGAAGTCATTGGTTGCCCACAAGCAAAGAACTAAGCCACAGAATCGCGCGGACGAGATCCGATAGACTTACGGTCCCGCCGCTGCGGGGCTATTCTACTTCTGATTGGCCAATCGCCTAAATGGCTGGAGCTCGCGCATGGAATATAGATTACTGATCAACGGCCAGTGGGTTGCTGGCGGCCCGCCGCAGGAAGTGAAAAATAAATATACCGGTGAAGTGATTGCAGCCTTGTCAACTGCGCGGCGCACAGAAGTCGACATGGCCATTGCGGCCGCCGAGAAAGCTGCTCCGGTTATGGCCGAGATGCCGGCGTATCGTCGCTGCGAAATGCTCCTGCGCGCGGCAAGTTTGATACGCGAGCGCCAGGAAGATCTGGCCCGCACCATAGCCGCAGAAGCAGGCAAGGCCTTGAAATATGCGCGCGTCGAAGTGGACCGCGCGATCACGACTTTCACATTGGCGGGCGAGGAAGCGCGGCGCTTGCACGGTGAAACCATTCCGCTCGATGCCGTTCCGGCGGGAGAAGGCTACTTCGGCTTTTGGTTACGCAGGCCCGTAGGCGTCGTGGTTGCCATCACCCCATTCAATTTTCCGTTAAATTTGGTGGCGCACAAAGTTGCTCCGGCATTGGCCGCCGGCAACACGTTGGTTTTGAAACCGGCGAACACGACACCGATCACTGCGGTGAAATTGTGCGAAATTCTGCATGAAGCCGGCGCCCCGGCCGGTGCGATCAATTTGATAATCGGTCCCGGCGCCACCGTCGGCGAGTGGCTGGTAACGGACCCGCGAATTGCGAAAGTGACTTTTACCGGCAGCCCGGCCGTGGGCAAACGCCTCACCGAAATTGCCGGCCTCAAAAAAATCACGCTGGAGCTGGGAAACACCTCGCCAGTCATCATCGCGCCAGATGCTGAACTCGAGCTCGTCGCCAAGCGTTGCGCCGTTGGGGCGTATTATAATTCTGGACAAGTCTGTATCTCCGTGCAGCGCATCTATGCGCAAAAGCAGATCTATTCACCATTCACGGAGCAATTCGTGAAAGCCAGCGAGGCCATGGTGGTCGGCGACCCGCTCGACGATCGTGTCGACGTCGGACCGATGATCGACCTAAAAGAAGCGGAACGCATCGAGGGCTGGGTGAAAGAAGCGCAACAAGCCGGCGCGAAAGTTTTGACCGGCGGCAAGCGGCAAGGGGCCGTCTATCACCCCACGGTCCTGACGGATGTGCAACCACAAATGAAGGTCGTTGCAGAAGAAGCTTTTGCCCCCGTAGCGTCCGTGATTGCCTGCGATGATTTTGAAGAATCTTTGCGCCAGGCGGAGGCGACGAATTTCGGCTTGCAGGTAGGCGTGTTTACTCGCGATATTAACCGCGTTTTTCAAGCGATCAAGCGTCTCAATTTCGGCGGGGTGATGATCAACGACACCCCCGCCTTTCGCGCCGATCATATGCCCTATGGCGGCAATCGCCAAAGCGGACTGGGCCGCGAAGGCGTGCGCTTCGCGATGGAAGAGATGACGAACATACAGATGGTGGCGATTCGTTTGTGATTACAAGGGGGCCATCATCATCCACAATTCACAATTCACAATTCACCGTTCACTATTCACAATTTAGAATGGCCAACGACGAATGGTGAATTGCGAATGGTGAATTGTGAATGTTGAATGATGAATGGTGAGTGCTCAGTTCCCAGACTTTGCTAGCCACTATTGACCAAAGAACAGTTTATCCATGCCCCACGACCTTTCTCACATTGCCTCCGTCTGGAACCGGACGACGGATTTGATCATCGCCCGCGGGGAGGGCTGCTACGTGTATACCCTTGAGGGCGAAAAATACCTGGATTTTTCCTGTGGTATCGGTGTCACCAACACCGGCCACTGCCATCCACGGGTCGTCAGAGCGATTCAAGAACAGGCCGCGAAGGCGATTCATGCGCAAGTGAATTGTTACTTTCACGAGCCTTTGATCAAGCTCACACACGCTTTGCATGAAGTGGTACCCACGCATTTGGACACGTTTTACTTTTCCAATTCAGGAGCCGAAGCGGTGGAGGGCGCCGTCAAGCTCGCGCGGCATTACACCGGCCGTACGAATATCATCGTGTTCCAAGGCGGTTTTCACGGACGCACCGCTCAGGCCATGGCGTTGACCACGGCCAAGACCTTGTATCGCTTCAATTATCAACCCTTGCCCGCCGGCGTTTTTGTTGCACCATTTCCCTACGCCTTTCGCTATCGCATGAACGAGGAGAAGGTGAGCGAATGGGCATTGCGCGAGCTGGATTTGCTGTTGCACACGCAATCCGATCCGCAAGAAACCGCGGCGATGCTGATCGAGCCGGTTTTGGGTGAAGGCGGCTACCTTCCCGCCCCCGCCAGATTCTTGCAAGGCCTGCGCCGGCTTTGCGACGAGCACAAGATTTTGTTGATTCTCGACGAAGTACAAAGCGGCTTCTGCCGCACGGGAAAATTCTTCGCGCATGAGCACGCGGACATAAAAGCCGATTTGATGGTCATGGCCAAAGGCCTAGCCAGCGGCGTGCCAATTTCCGCGATTGCCGCGCCGCAGGAAATCATGAAGGCCTGGAAGACCGGCGTGCACGGCGGCACCTACGGCGGCAATCCTATCGCCTGCGCGGCGGCGGCCGCTACCATCGAGGTCATGCAAGAAGAAAAACTCGCGGAAAACGCGGCCGCGCGCGGCCGGCAATTGCTGGAAGGCTTGCAGCATATGCGAAAACGCTTTCCGGTCTTGGGCGAGGTGCGCGGCTTGGGGCTGATGGTCGGTTGTGAGTTCGCCGATCCGGAGAGTGGCGAGCCGGAGGCAACATTGACGAAAAAAATAACCACGCTTGCGCTACAACAGGAGCAGCTCATCTTGTTGACCTGCGGGGCGTATGGTAATATTATTCGGTGGATTCCGCCACTCGTTGTAAGTGCAGCGCAGATTGATGAAGCCTTACACAAGTTTGAAAACGCGCTATCTGCCGCGGTGGCGTAGAATAGTCACGTCCTCACCAAAAAAGATATTCAGAGAAAGCCGCCTGTATTTAGCAGGAGTGAAAATCTGGCGTACGCAGCTACAAGCGAGATCTGAGCGAAAAGAGAAATGTATCAGCTTGCCTTCCCCTATCTTGTTTTCCTGACATTCGCCCTGTCGCTCTTCTTCGTGCCCTACGCGCGGCGGCTGGCCGTCAAGCTGCGCATCATTGACCTTCCGCACGAGCGCAAAGTGCACGAAGGCATTCGCCCGCGCCTGGGTGGCGTCGCGATTTATGCGGCGTTCACGGTGGTGACGTTTTCTCATCTCGCGGGCTATCTCTTTCTCAAAGACTCGACGTGGTTTCGGCAAAATTTTTCCGTGCTCGCACAGCAAGCGGATTATCTGCCCGCGGCCTTGCCAAAACTCGTTGCCATTCTCATCGGTGTCACGATCATGGCTGGCTTGGGATTCGTGGACGATCGCCGCGGCATGGGCTTCTCCTACAAAATCAAATTTGCACTGCAATTTCTCGCGGCCGGCATTCTGTTGCTTGCCGACGTTCGTACGACCGTCTTCCCTGGCGTTTTTATCAATAGCATGGTAACGGTTTTTTGGGTGGTTGGCATAACCAACGCCTTCAATCTTTTGGATAACATGGACGGTCTATCCGCCGGCGTCGCCAGTATCGCTGCGGCGATGTTTCTGGTGATCACCGTCGCGCAGAGCCAATTCTTCACGGCGTTGATTTTGTGCATTTTGCTCGGTACATTGTTAGGCTTTCTTTATCACAATTTTCCTCCCGCCAAGATCTTTATGGGGGACACCGGCAGTCATTTTGTCGGCTATATGCTTGGCGCCTTGAGTTTGGCCGGCAGCTACGTGATTCCGCAAAGCCAAACGTTGCTGCCGGCGCTCATGCCGCTGCTGATTTTGAGCCTGCCGATCTTTGACACGCTTTCAGTGATCGTCATTCGCTTAAAGGAAGGGCGGCCGGTGTTCAAAGGTGACCGCCGGCATTTTTCACATCGTCTCGTCGATCTGGGCATGAGCCAGCGTGGCGCGGTCATTTTCATCTATCTCGTCGCCGCCAGCATCGGTTTGGGTGCGGCCCTGCTGCCGTACTTGCCGTTGTGGGCGCAAATTCTCGTGTTGCTGCAAACGGTTCTGATCTACGTTATGATAACCATCCTCATGCATGTCGCGCGCCGCACGCATGAGGATCTCGCCGCGTCCTTGCCAAATGAGCAAGAGGCCATGCGGCCAGCGTAATAACGTCGCTCGCGCTCAACTCTTGGACATTGCCGTCAGTTTTTGCTCTGCTTTCTTTCTCATGAAAGCGTAATTTATATTGTTGAGTGCGTTGAAACGGGCGGCTTTCAGATATTGCTCCTTTGCCTTTTTCACCTCCCCTTTTCCCTCTTGCGCCAGAGCCAATCGGTACAAGGTGTAGGGATTCTGCTGATTGCTCTTCTGAAAATGCTCCAAGGCCTGGTCGAAGTTCTTTTCCTGGAGCGCAATCGTGCCCGCCAATTCATGGGCCAGCCAGATTTGAAAAGTGTTTTGCGCCGCCTCGGCTTGTGCGAGAAATTCTTTGGATTTCGCTTTCGCCGCCGCCAAGTCTTGCTTCATCAACGCGATGCGACCGGCATTATACAGTTGGCCACGCTTGGCGTTCTCCTTGATCTCTCGCGAAAGATCGGAGGCCACCGTGACCTCCAGCGCTTTCTCATATTTCACGAGCGCCTCATCGTAATTTCCGGCCTCATACAAAATATTGCCGATCGTGCCCAAATCGCCGGCCATGGCGGCGGCATCATTTATTTTCTCCCCCAGTGCGTATTGTTTTTCCATTTTCGCCAACGCTGTTTCCACGTTGCCCTCGTCGATGTAGGTCACAGTCTCTGCAAAGAGGGCCGCACGGCGCTCGCCATCATTACGGGCGTTGTCATACAGTTTCTGGAGCTGCGCCCGCGCTTGCTGGTATTTCCCCTGCAAAGAAAGATCCGTAGCAATGCCGATATACGAAGCCACAAAATTGGGATTTTGCGCCAATGCCGCTTGATAATGTTTGATCGATTCGTCGAAACGCCCCACCTTGAGCAAAAATTCCGCATACGAATCGTGCGGATTCGGGTCATTCGGAATCAGCTCGACGTACTTCCGGAAGGCTTTTTCCGCCTCAGCATAGTTCTCCAAAGCCCGGTAGGAATAGCCCAATTGATTATAGGGTTGTGAGAAATCCGGAGCGATTCCGGTTGCTTTATTGTATTCTGCGATGGCTTGCGGAAACTCCTGCTGGCCAAAAAAATGATTGCCCAAAAGATTGTGCGCCCGTTCATCTTCAGGATATACGGCCACAAGTTTTTGATAGTACTCCCGCTGTTTCATGGGATCGCCATTGACACCGGCTTGAACTCCCAGTATCCAAAGCCGCTCCCCTTCGGAAGCTTTGCCCGCCAAAGCCACGGCCTTGTTCAGTTGCTCAAAAAAACCTTTGGCAGTAGGTTGGCTGTTCGCCAAATTCAAATACGCCATGGCAAAGTTCGGATCAGCGGCAATGGCTTTTTCGAAATACTGCAACGACTCCTGGCCCTGCAGCCGCTCCTGGAGATCGCGGCCCTTGAGATAGGCTTCCTTCGCCGCGGGCGATTTGGTCGTGATTGAAATCTTTTTGCCGTCGGACGGCAAGAAACCCGCAAGCGCCAATGCCAGTGCAGCACTGAACGGCACTCGCGCCAGACTCATGAAACGATGATTTCGCATGGTGTTCTCCTCGGTGCGGACAAGCCCTGAATGAGGCTTGGGGCCCGCAGCCAGATCGTTCAAGGTTCAAAACGTTTCACATTTTGAGAAACTGTTTCGTTCACCGGACATTCTGCAGATGCCGGAGTTAGGACGGGGTGATTTGCAAAGCGTTCAACACTTTGCTACGAATGGCGCGGCGGGCCGCCATAATCTTTCTCTTGACATTGTCTCACAGATCCTCCATATTTCCGCCGCTTTTTTGCAGCAGTGCAATTTCTTTCATCGCATTTCATTTACGCAAAACCATCAGGCGGAAAAAGTCACAACCCATCCTTCATTCTATTTCTTCAAATTCACGAGGAGGCATTATGCAGCATTCGTTGCGTCGTTCGGTTGGGCTGATCTTTTCATTGCTGGCGGTTAGTGTTCTACTGTCGTGGAGCGGCTGCGGCAAGGAATATGAGGGCCCGGTTCAGCCGGAGGCCATCCAGCAAGAGGTGGTGCTCGGGAAGGAAAACCCGCAAGTTCAAGCGGTCATGGCAGTGCAGGAACGCCATACTGAGCGCTTGATGGCGAATCCAAATGTAGTTGGCACAGGCACCGGCATGACCGAAGATGGTAAGCCCGCAGTCGTGGTCATGTTGAAATCGGAAATCAAACAAGAGGAGGCTCTGTCAAAAACTTCCGCGATCCCGGCGGAGCTCGAGGGCGTTCCAGTCGTGATTATGGTAACAGGTGCGATCAAATCGTTGAAAGGCGGCCCAGGAGGAGGCGGTTTCGACCCCACCCTGAAATATCGTCCAGCACCGAATGGTGTCTCGTTGGGCCATTTCAATATCACCGCTGGTACTCTCGGCTGTCTGGTCACAGACGGCAGTACCACCTATATATTGAGCAATAACCACGTGATGGCAGATGAAAACCAAGCCGAAATCAACGAAAATATTCTACAGCCTGGGCCTTTTGATGGGGGCGCGAATCCCGGCGACGCGATTGCCACGCTTTCACAATTCGAGCCAATCGTCTTCTCAACCTCCGCTAACAATGTCATCGATGCAGCCATCTCAGAAGTTGATCCTGGTGACGTAACCGGCGTCACCGCTGATGAAGGCAACTATGGCGCTCCCTCGAGCGCCACGGTGGCGGCGGCTATAGGCATGGATGTGCAAAAATGCGGAAGGACCACCGGTTGTACCAGCACGTCAACCAACAAACCCAATGAGGGAGTGACCGCGATCAATGCCACGGTGAACGTTGGCTATAGCACGGGCACGGCCCGGTTTATCAACCAAATTGTGATCACGAAGAGAAGTTTCAGCGCTGGAGGAGATTCCGGCTCACTGGTTGTCGATCTGAGCGGGAATCCGGTGGGCCTGCTGTTTGCCGGCGGCTCCAACACCACGATTGCCAATCCTATCGGCGCAGTCTTGACTGAATTTGGGGTCACGATTATCGGTGATTGATTCGGATCCCAGGACAAGCGATTCAATAATCTGCACATGAGCAGCTTAATCAGCAAAGATCGAGCTGCTCTTTCCCTTCGAACAATCGGTTACAGAATGGCCATTCCACGCGAGAAATTCCGCCGTCTCCTCATTGCTGCAATGGCGGCAATCATGTGTATAGGTTGTTCACAAACAGCAAGCAATCATGACCAGGGAGAAACTGCGATGCCGGCGAGGGCAATAGAAATCGTCCTGCAGGAGCATACGGAGGAACTGATGGCAATGCCGGGTGTGGTGGGAACAGCGCAAGGCCTTTGCGACGACAAGCCCTGCATCAAAGTCTTCGTGGTGGATTTGACGCCTGAGCTCGAGCGGAAAATTCCAAAGCAGCTTGAAGGCCATCCCGTGAATATCGAAGTTACGGGTGAGTTCCGAGCGCTGCCCAAGAAATGAGGTCTGTTGCAGCCAAAAGTCCACGTGCCTTCCAACTGTAACTACCAACTCCTTCCACTCTTCTGAAAATAATCGTGCAGATTTCTGCGCGCCTTCAGATTAATGGCCTCAGCCCACACATCAACTGGATTCAGATCATCCGTCAAGACCGGTACCTCGCGAGTATCCGGCTCAAAGCGCTCCTGCCATGCCAGCTCCTGGTAAAAGGCGGGGGTAGAGGCATAATTCAAGTCCGTAATGTCGCTCGCTAAGGGATGGAGCAACGCGAGCGCTCGATTTGAAGCGAGCAAGATGATGTTGCCGATCGCTTCGGGAGGCTCATAAGCCGGGAGCGCCAGCACATGCGTAAAGCTCTGCGCGAGGGTGGCGGCCAGCGCTCTAATCAAAATATGATGCCAACCCAGGGCCTCGGCATTGATCGCGAGCACACCTTCAGGCTTCAAGCGCGAGGCGATCAAGGCAAAAGCTTCTTTGGTGACCAGATGGAATGGAATCGCGCTGCTGCCAAATGCATCCATCGCTATGATCTCATAAGTACTATCATGATGAAGGAGATGCTGGCGGCCATCAACTTGGAAAATGTCGCCTTCGGACACGCCCAACCCAAAGTACTTTTGCGCCACGGAAATTACCACCGGATCGATTTCAACTGCATCCACCTTCCAACCCGTGCGGGCGAAGTTCTTGACAATCGACCCTCCTCCCAATCCTACAAGCAGCATTTTGCCCGGTTTCTCAAAAAAATTTCTGGTTAAATCTATCACTGCGACATAAGGAAAATGAGATTTCCAGGTTGCCGGATCGACTATGGTATGCGTGCCACCATCGATGAGCAGATGCCTTCGATTATTCACCTCGAGCACGCGAATTTCGGCATACGGGCTTTGTTCGACGGCCAGCAGTCCGTGGCGGGGGTCCGCACCTTCGGTGGGCACGATCCCAACGACGAAGAGGTATGCCATTAAAACGAGGAGTATTCCCAATGAGGTCAATTTTGATTTTCTATTCTCAAAAAGCCCCCAAGCCGCGGTGCTCAGCAAGACCGCTCCGATGGCGAGCGTGAGGCCTTTGACACCAACGTTGGGTATGAAAAAGAAACCCGTCAGCAATGCCGAAATAACGCTGGCAAAAGTCGAGATAGCATAGAGATTTCCTGCGGTGCGACCGACAACGTCTAAGTTTGCGGTTTTCAATTTGAGGGCATAAGGGCTAACCATGCCCAGAAGCGTCAGGGGCGGCGCAAATAGAATGAATGCCGCCATGAGCACGGCAAGGCGCAAACCCAGGATTTCTACGAGCCTTAAAACCGGATACTTTAGTCCTGGAATGAGTAACAGCCAGGCTCCTGCCGCGGCGAGCAGGCCGCACAAGCGCGTTTGCGAAGCGCTCTTATCCGCCCAACGGCCACCAATCCAATAACCCACGCTCAATGCCGCGAGTGTAATCGTGATCAATGCTGACCACAGAAACAGACTCACACCGTAAAACGGGCCGAGAATGCGCGTGCCCAATATTTCAATTGCCAAAACCGAAGCGCCCGATATGAAGACAATAACGTACAGATAGTATTTCGACATCTGCACTCCTCTTTCCCACCGTTTCAGCCTGCGCGCGGGAGTGCGCGGCTCCCGCACGCGATCCGAGCACTCAGGGAACTAGAAAGGCGCGTGATTTCGCTCATGATGGCTTTCTGGTAAAGCTTTGCAACGGATGATGGCTGGCCTTCTTGCCGGGGCCGCATTGATCGCAATGCTTATGTTCCGGCTTTTTGCCGAAGCTGAATTGTTGCCAGAAAGTGCGCCCGGCATAAATGGCGGCGACCAGCACGATTGCAAAAACTATAAATTCCTGCCAGTTCATTCTATTCAGTTTCCTTCACGGGACCCTGTCAACCCATCACCTCGGCAGCCTCCGGCACTGCCTGGGTTTGTGGTGAATCAAACGAGCGTTGTGCTTCATGCATTTCATGAATGCCGACCACGACCAAAGTCAGATCATCGTGCGCACGGTTCGGTCCGACGTGCGCGTGCAAGCTTTGCAAGATCGCTTGCTGCACCAATTCGGCGGTCCCGAGCTTTTTTTGCTTGACGGCTTGCAGCAGCATCTTCTCTTCAAATTCGCGATTGCGGCTGTCGCGCGCTTCTACCACGCCATCGGTATAGAAAATGAAATAATCGCCGGGCGACATGCCCAGGCTGATCTCTTCCAAAGTAAATTCAAAAAGCACGCTGCGATCCATGCCTATGCCCAGGCCACGTGGTTGGAGAAACGCCGGCTCTCCCTGATGCGGACACCACAGCAACGGCGTGTGCCCGGCACGGCTGAGCGACATGCGTTGCAGACGTGGGTCAAAGACGGCGTAAATCAAGCTGATGAAAGAATTCTTTTCCAAGCTGCGCCCCAAGACTTCATTGGCATGCACCAATACTTCTCGCGGCGATTCATAGATTTTTCCCAGCGCTTCGATGACGCCTTTGACTTCCGCCATGTAGAACGCCGCGGCCGTGCCTTTCCCGGAAACATCGCCGACGACCACGGCCAGTTTGTCGCCACGCTTGAACACGTCGAAATAGTCCCCTCCCACCTCGTACGCCGCAACGCTGACCCCGGACACCTCAATGCCCGGGATCACCGGCATGATCTTGGGCAGAAGCTTTCTCTGCGCCTCCTGCGCGACCCGCAACTCTTGGGCGAGCCGTTCTTTCTCCAGTGACTCATTCAACAAGCGCGCATTTTCGAATGCGATCGCCGCCTGATCGGCAAACGCCTGCAGCATGTCCTGGTCGAATTGATCGTAGCTGAAAAAGTCCCGCTTGGCCGAATACAACACGCCGAAGATCTGCTCGCGCGAGATCAGCGGCACCGCCAACAAAGCGCCGATGTTCTTTTTCCACTCCGTCAAATGCTCCGCACGGCCGTCATCTTTGACGTCATTGATCAACAGCCCCTTCTGGTGTTGAATCACCCAACTGCTCAGGCCGCCCCCCAAACCCAATGGCAGCTCCACCATTTCTTTTTCACTCAAATGCACGGAGGACCCCAGAGTCAACTCATTCTTCTTATCGTTCAGCAATTCCAGCCAGGCAAAATCGGATTTCGTGACATGCACCGCGCGCTGGGTAATCGAGTCCATCAGCTTGTCTTGCGCCATGAAATGGCTGATCGATTGCGTCACTTCCTGCAAGGATTTGATGGCATGGATCTTTTCGTCGAACAAGCCCGCGGTCGGCAAATTCAACAACAGCAAAAACGAAGAAATGCCGGCATAGACCGCGACGAAAAGCGAGATGGCGCCGATCGCAGCCGCATAAGCCACACTGTAATCGGCGACAAAGCTCTTCCCCACGTTGAGCGTGATGAAAATGCCGAAAGCGCACGCGATCATCGTCGCCAGCAACACGATCCATTTTTGGCGGCGGTTCAAAAAGGTGATCCAGGCGGTGCGAAAGGCATTCAGCACGATCAGAACGACGACCAGGGCAAAAGTGATCGTGCCGATGGGGCCGGCTTCGAAGGGCTCGGACACGCGAAGATTCTCCAAGCCCAATGCGGAAGACACTGCAGCATAGATGAGAATGGCCAGGGCGAGCAAACGAAAGTTGCGCAAGGTTGACGCTTTGCTCTTGTAAAGCACCAGCGTGCGCAGCAGTGCGAAGAGCACCAGGTGCAACAAAGTGGCGAGGATCGCCCCTAACGTTCCCAGCAAGAATAAATCGGTCGCAACATAGAGCCGGGATAGCCGATCCTGCCCTTCGCTCAAACTCGAAAAATACCCGTCGATCAAGGCGATCGTGCAAAACCCTACCACGAGCACGAGAAAAATCTTGCGCAAGACCGCAAAAATGCGGCGCTCCTGCAGCCAGGTTGTTTTGGTGTACAGCGGAACGAGCATCAACAGCACGGCGAGCAAGACGCCGTCACGTAACAGGCGTACCATCTCCGGCACACGCCCGAGCATCAGCCAGGCCGTGTCCAGCAGAGTCATGCCGAACAGCGTCAGGAAGGGCAATGAGAGCAGAATTTTCTTGAGGAGATCTTTCATGCCATGCGGCGCCAACGCCACGAAGTGAAATTTTTTTAAATTAAATAACCGCGCCGGCAAAGTCAAGGTACGATTTCGTAAGCCGGACTGCCTGCTTGACGCAGTAGAATTCTCTTGACTTTTTGTGCGGCGTTGTATATTTAACCATATGGTTAAATATCATGACCGCGCCTTGAACCGAATTTATGGCGCGCTCTCCGACGCTAAGCGCCGCCTCATTTTGGAACGGCTTGCGGTTCGAGAAATGGCCGTGTCGGAATTGGCAGGCCCGTTTGCGATTTCTCTGCCGGGGATTTCCAAGCATTTGCGCGTGCTCGAGCATGCCAAAATACTGGCGCGCGAAAAACACGGCCGGATCGTCAAGTGCCGTTTGCTCGGCTCATCCTTAAAGTCCGCCGGCGAATGGCTTGCCGATTATCGAGCGTTCTGGGAAAACAGCCTGGAGGCGCTGGATCAATATCTGCGCGCAGAACGCGAAGAGTTTCGGCTGAAAAATGACGGGCTACGCCCGCGCACAAAAGGGTCACGGCGAGACCACCGGGCGCAGGTGAAATTCAGGCCGCCGGCCAGTACTGATTCTCTCGACTCCACTTTCGCGGCCATTGCGGATGCGACGCGTCGAAAGATCTTGAACCGGCTGCGGTCCGGTAAGGCAACGGTGACAGAATTGGCCGAGCCATTTGCCGTTTCGCTGCCCGCGGTTTCTAAACATCTGCGCGTGCTGGAAAATGCCAGCTTGCTGGTACGTGAAAAAGAAGGCCGGATGCAATCTTGCCATATCCAGACCGGGCCGTTACGTGAGGCTTCAACATGGGTCGCACGTTATATCTCTCCCTGAACGTGACCATCACAGGGGCCGATCAATTATTTCAGGGCGCGAAAGCAGGCGATCAGCAACGAACAGGAGAATGTTTATGGCTGCCGATTTCCAAACTGAAACAACTCTTCAAATCAAACGAACTTTTCCGGCTTCATGCGAAAGAGTTTTCCGCGCGTGGACGGACCCGGGTGCGATGCAAAGACACAGAAGTCGTGCTCACGCATGAACGTTTTCCGAATACGGAGCTGCGGGACCGGCATCAGCAAGGCTGGACGGGTTGTCTGGCGCGGTTATCGAAATCCTTATGAAATCTGCGAAGAAGCCATTCATGATTTTCCTCTTTCGTTGCGGTTCTTTTTTCGTTGCAAGCCAGGTTTGCTATAAATTGAGGTGCTCATTCAGACCGTCCATCAAAGGGAGTGTCAAAATCTCCATAAAAATGAGAATGCTTGAAATGAATGATGCTTTGCGATGAGCGATTTCCGATTTACGATTGACGATTTGAGATGCTGATCAGCCCTTCGTAAATCGACAGTCGCAAATCGGCAACCGTAAATCAAACCAGAGGAGCAATAATATGTCCCAAACCATCCATCAAGAAGTCGTTTTCAAGGCAAGCGCCGCGCGCATCTACCAAGCCCTAACCGAGGCCAAGCAGTTCAGCAAGCTCACCGGTGGAGCACCCACCGAAATCAGTGCCGAGGCCGGCGGTCCTTTGTCCTGCTTCGGAGGCATGATTGCCGGCCGCATTATGGAGCACCCACCGAAATCAGTGCTGAGGCCGGCGGTCCTTTTTCCTGCTTTGGAGGCATGATTGCCGGCCGCATTATAGAATTGGTGCCTACGTTCAGCGTGACGAGCTCGGGATTGATCGCCGGCTGTTTTTTTAAATAACTTTTTTCGATCTTTCCATATGAGACTCGAAATGCACGAACTTGATGAGTCAAGAATTTCACAAGGAGGCAAGGTATGAGCAACACCAACAAAATCGTGGTCAAGAATTTGATTCTCGTGCCGGCATTGATCACCCTGGCAGTTACCCTGCTGCGGTTGACCGGCGAGCTGATGAATTGGTCGCCTCTGCTCTTCAATAAAGAAGCCGGCGGCGGCGGTGCCTTGATCGGAATCGCCTGGCTGGTTCCAATCTTCGGTTTCTACTTCGCGCGACTACTGATAAAGTCGAACGATCATCCTGCCGGCGCAGGTCGCGTCCTGGCCTTTTCCTTGCTGGGACTCGCCGTTTTCGCGGCCTTGTTCGCGCTTAGTTTTCGATTGCCGACGGCAAGCATCTGGCAACTCTTGGTGCTTATCGCCGCAACCGTCGCAGGCCTGTTCATCACTCGTAAAGGCTGGCCTACGCTTTCTTCAACTCTATTCGCCTATGGCTTGGCAGCACGCATTCCCGTCGCCCTCGTGATGTTGATGGCGATCATGAACAATTGGGGCACGCACTACGACGTGCCACCGCCCAATTTTACGGAGATGGCGCCT
>JBOHQX010000209.1:0-5678 GCA_050732395.1 bacterium | reverse complement strand
ATGACCATGTAAGGCAGATGCGATTCGGCAAAGGGCGTAAAATTCCGAATGTCAATGAAGAACAACACCAGCTCACGCTCCTCGCCCAGGCTGCGTGTGGCTTGATCGGAGCCTGGGCGCACGAAATACTGAAGGTCGAACTGGTCGCGGATGAGTCGACGCAGCCTCACCGGCCCGCCGTTCACTCGTGTTTGGCAAGCTAGCCGGACGCCAGATGGAAAACCCATCTTCCCGGCAAGGGCAAGTTCCGCTTCGGTCGGCGCGCTCAGGAGCTCAACTCCTTCCTCGACAAGTACTCGGCAAGTCGAGCAGCTCGCATTGCCGCCACATGCGTGATAATGTGGTATTCCAGCTTCAAGCGAGGCGTTCAATACGGTTTGGCTTGACCGAACGGATAAACGCCGCTCGTTGATCAGTTCTACGCTATATGTTTTCTCGCTATTCATTATCCAAGCTTAATCAGATTGAGCGTGGGCAACGGGCCTCCCGGAAACTGCTGCAATTTTCCTCCGCCGGAAAGCTCGCCGAGGTCGATACCTGCAAAACCGATTTTGTTGATAATCCCAGCAACGATTGTTTTAGCCGAAGCATCATTCCCGGAGAAAAAGATCACACGTTGCCCACCGGCTTCACGCGGATTCGCAGCCAACAGCGCAGGTGTAAGCGTATTGAAGGCCTTCACCAATTTTCCACCCGGCACCAACTCGGCAACAACTTCGCTTGAGGTTTTGCCTCCAAGATCGGCGAGTTGAAAGCCGGGCATAACAATCGGATTGGTTGGATCAATCACAATGCGCTCTTGCCACGAGGGCACAGCGGACACGGCTTGCTTCAAATGATTCCATGGTACCGCGAGAAAAACCACGTCTGCTCTTCCCACTTCCGGCACGCTGCCGGCTTTGACGTTGCTACCCAAACTTTTTGCCAAAGCTGAAAGAGATTCCGCGCCGCGACTGTTGCTGATAACAACTTCGTAGCCGGCTAGAGAAAGGTTTCGAGCGGCCGCCACATGGCAACCCAACCGCCGATCAACAGGCTCTCACGAAACACCATCGCCAGCGGGCCGTCGCTCATCAGTCGCGTGACCGACGCCGAGCCGGCCAGTGCTGCGGCCAGAAAGCTTAGACCGATGATCAGGCTGACCCAACCGCGACGGAGAAGCTGACGCAGTTCCCGCCACGACAGTTCCGAGACGTTATATTCGTCTCATTAATTTCTGATCATCTCGACCACACTCGATTTTCTCAACTCGTCGACGCGAGCTCCGGTCAGTTTCCCAAATTTGTCTTTTGAATCTTTCATGTCCCGATTACTTCCCCTCTCCTTCTCGCGCAATCCATTCTCGGATATATGCCGGGCAGTTCTCGAGCTTGATGCCGACTGCCTCGCAACGCGCCAGAAATCTCACGGTGTCTTGATCCACGAGTTGTACTTCCCTCAGATCAAGAACAACGTTGTGATTTTCCGTTTCGAGGTCGATGAGCTTTTGCAATTCCGCGGTGAGTGCCGTCTCAATTCTTCCACTCAAGGCGAAGGTCACGCACTCTTCCTGCGATGCTCGTTCAATCTTTAAAGTCATGGATACGCTCTTGTCAGAAAGATGTCAACGCTCCCAACGACAGACACCGCTCGCTGGACAGGTTGGCTGCTCATGGCTTCTTCCTGAATGGGGAGCGTTGTCATTGAATTCAAACCGTCCTTAATGCGGACGCTTCAGGCGCAGGGCGAAACGACTTCACGGACTTGATGCCAAGCAGGATGAAGAGCGCCAGCACGGCGAGTTGCGCGACCAGGAATGGCGGCTCGGATTGCGTCGGCGCCAGCGACTTCAGGAACGGCAGCTTCTGGAAAGCCTGTACGACGCCGACGAAGACATTTAAATAGAGAGCGAACACAGCGCCGGCAACGTAGATCCAACGCCATGCCCGGCGAGTCGATAGACATAAAGGCCGGGGATCGCGACCGCCAGCACGACCAGCGATATAGCGCCGACTATATGCGGCGGCCCGATCTTGGTGATGGGAAAGAAGAAGCCGGTCACGCTCGTCAAAGCCGTGCTTGCGAGAAACGTCGCCGTCCAGCCTTCGAGTCTTTTCGCGCTGAGCATGTCGTACACGATAACGGCCCCGGAGAAAATCCCGATCAGACTTATGATCGTGTGTACCACGGTAAACGCAAATGTTGACATACCCAAAATCACGACACGCCTCCTTTCGAGGAGTTTTTGATGATAAGAGGTTTAATGAATTAAGAGTTGCTCGATCCAGTGACTTCACTCATGTCGCGAACTGCTTTTGCGCAGCGCGCTCACTCATGCCGTCGTTGTTCAAAATCGTAATGGGCGTGTTCACCAGCGCCAAAAGCAAATGGGGCCATCCCCGTGAAATGTGATGTGCACACTTGCCCAATGCCGTTATGCGCCAAAGCCGCCATCGACGTCAAGCGTAGCGCCGGTGATATAAGCCGCGTCCGGGCTGGCGAGGAAAGCAACCACAGCCGCGATTTCCTCTGGCTTGCCGAAGCGGCCAAGCGCCGTGGCTGCCTTCTGCGCCGCCGAGAAATCACCGTCCGCCGGATTCATGTCGGTGTCAATGGCACCGGGCTGAACGATGTTGACTGTGATGCCCTTTGGTCCGAGGTCGCGCGCCCAGCCCCGCGTGTATGCGGCGATGGCGGCCTTGGTCGCCGAATAATCGGCTAGTCCTGGCCATGGCGAACGAGTCCCTGCGCCTGAGCCGATCGAGATGATCCGGCCGCCCTCGCCGATGAACGGAACCGCCGCGCGGACGGCAGCCGCGACGCCGCCCACATTGACAGCGAACTGCCGGTCAAACTTGGCCACGTCGTAGGCCGGGTCGTTGACCGCGCCCGTCACGAACACACCCGCGCTGTTCACGAGTATGTCGAGGCGTCCGAAGCGCTCCACGACGGACTTGACCAATTGGTTGACCTGAGCCGGATCGGCCTGGTCGGCCTTGAAAGCCGCCGCGGGGACGCCCTTGCCTTCGAGCTCGCGCACGACGGCGTTAGCTTTGTTGGCGGATGACACAAAACTGATGGCCACGTAAGCACCCTCTTCCGCGAGACGTTTCGCAATCGCAGCGCCGATGCCGCGCGAACCGCCGGTGACGAGGGCGACTTTACCTGCGAGTTTCTTGGTGGGTATTGACATGATACTTCTCCTTTTGCTTTGTTTTGGTTGACTTCGACAATTCGGCGATTTACAGCAGCTTGAATTTTTATCCTTAGACAGAAAGATGGAGGACAGAAAAATTTTTGCCGTCTGCTACATCCCGTCGTCGTCAACTTCCCGGGCATGATGCCAGACGCCATTTTTCTGTCTTTCATTTTTCTGTCTTGGTTTTTTGTTCTGTCGTCCCTTTGATGGACTGCGAACCGAGGTGCTCGCCAAGTCTCAATTCAAAGTCGCCGCGCTGTTGAAGCCCGCGTTCCAACAGCGTTGCCACACGTGCCTGTGTTTTAGGCCAGGCTAAGATCTTGAAGAATTTTTTCTGCGTCGCGGCAAGATCGGCGGCAGGAACAAGCCCGACTCGTTCATTGATGATTTTTTTGGCTAAAGCAACCGGCTTCCGGTCGAAACCGGCAACCGGTATTGAGCGATTGACCCAACCGTAAAGCGCTGCCGTATCGGCATCGAAGCCCTCAGAACCGAGGATAACTTCCAGCGCTCTCGCTCGCCCGATCAGCTTGGATAATCGTTCAATTCCCCCGGCGCCGGGGATGACTCCGGTTCCGACCTCGATTTGAGAAAGTATGGCTTTTTCACGGCTGGCAAATCTGATATCGAGTCCCAGCAAAAACTCGCTCCCCACACCGCGGACGCGACCACGCAAAACACCGACCGTGACAAACGGCGCCTGCTCCAGCCTTCGGAGAAAATCAGGAAAAGGAGACAATCCGGTCGCGCCCGGCTCCAAACTCAGTTCTGCCGTTCGCACCAAATCGAGATGCGCCATAAAATAATCCGGGTCGGCGCTGTCGAAAACCACGACCTTGACCTCATCGTCTTTTTCCAACTTTTTGATAAGGTCTTGCAGCTCGTCAGACATTTCCTGATCGAAAAGATTGAGCGGCAGGTTATCCAGCGTAACTCGCCAGTAAGCAGCGGAATGATGTTTAATGCGAAATCATTGTTTTTCACTCTCAATTAATTTTGAGGAACGCGAGCAAATCCGCGTTGAGTTTATCTTCGTGCGTATCGGTGATGCCATGCGGCGCCGTGCAATTTCGACGACTTGTTAATTTGCTTCGGGCATCGCCGCCTCTACAATCATCTTAACCACGGCATCCGGATGGGAAATGAACGGCACATGGCTTGACGCGAGTTCAGTCGTTTTGGCCTTCATACGTTTGGCGAACATCCGTTGGAGTTCCGGGTTGATGGCCTGGTCCTCGGTGGCAACGAGATACCAGTTCGGAAAGCTCTTCCATCCCGGTGTCCCATGGACATGTCCAAAGATCGCACCGTGGATCGGCTTCTGCGTAGCCGCCATTACATTTCTCTCTTGATCAGGCACGTCTTTGGCAAAAGCCTCTTTGAACTTCGAGCGGTCGATGTACAGAAAGCCTGCCGCATCCGGTTGAAGAGCTGCACCTAGTCGGCACATCGAACTTCTTCAAATCCTCGGTGAAGTCCGTTTCCGAAAATGCCTTAATGCAGTCGTACGCATTCCTGTGCCCGGACAACATGCCCTGCATCCACCACGAATTAATCACTCCTTGGGAAACCTTGGCCCCGGGCCGGTTGAAGCCAAAGAAAGGACCGCTTGCGACATCCAAAAAAAATTGTGCGCGGTCGGCCAAATACGCCGCACGAAAACCGTCGAAGACCTCGATGGGCAGCCCGCCGGGATTGCCTGGTGTCTTAAGCATCAGTGGCGATACTGCGCTCATCAGCACGGCCTTGGCTACGCGCTTGGTGCCGTGGCGACCGATGTAGCGCGCCACTTCGCCGCCGCCAGTGGAGTGGCCGATCATGGTGACTCCTTTCAGGTCGAGCGCCTCGAAGAGCTGCGCCAGATCGTCGGCATAGGTGTCCATGTCGTTGCCATTCCACGGCTGGCTCGACCGGCCATGGCCGCGACGATCATGCCCGATGCAGCGGTAGCCGTGCGAGGCGAGAAAAAACATCTGCGATTCCCAGGCGTCCGCGCTCAGTGGCCAGCCGTGGCTGAAGACGACGGGCTGTCCCTTGCCCCAGTCCTTGTAATAAATCTGCGTACCGTCTTTGGTGGTGATTGTGCTCATGTGACGTTCTCCTTGTTTGTTGCCCTGCGCAGCAGAAACGTTTGCAGGCTTGGTTGCAGCGGCAAATGCCGCCATTGGGAGGGCCATTGCAGCCGCCATTCCTATACCGCCGATCAGGATTCTGCGGCGCGATATATTGACCTCTGTGATTGGGTTCTGTTCGGACATTTCATTTTTTCTAATACTGCGTGCCGGTTGGACCGAATCCTGTGATCTGCAAAACGACCGGTGTATCACCTGTGCGCGCAAAATGCCGCTCATTGGGCGGCTCAGTGTAGAAGCCTCCCGGCGGTAGCGCCTTGAGCTTGCGCTCGTCAAACTTGTCTCCGTATCCGAAGTACCAAGTTCCGGAGATGACAGTGGCGACGCGATCATCGGGATGATGGTGGGCCTCGATCTGCGTGTTCGCT
>JBOHQX010000208.1:0-2378 GCA_050732395.1 bacterium | reverse complement strand
GCGTTTGCACCGGCTCATCGAGCAATTGGTGAATTGGGATAACATCAACAACGAGACGCTGCTGGCGCAGGCGCGCTTGGAAATTGCCCACAGCGTCGCGCGTAATTTGAATGTCGAAGTTCCGATTGGCGATGCCGCAATCCGCGAGTTCTTGGTTGAAAAAGCGCCGCCGGTGCACGATCCTTTTGCCGGCGGCGGCTCGATCCCGCTCGAAGCGCAACGACTTGGCTTACGCGCGTTTGCCAGCGACCTCAACCCGGTCGCGGTGTTGATCAACAAGGCGCTGATTGAGATTCCGCCGAAGTTTGCGAATCGCCCGCCCGTGCATCCCGTAGAAAAGAGCGGGCAGGCGAGTTTCGCACGCGAATGGCGCGGCGCCGCAGGTTTAGCTGAAGACGTGCGTTACTATGGCAAATGGATGCGCGACGAAGCGGAGAAACGCATCGGCCATCTTTATCCCAAAATCAAGCTTCCCTCTCCCCCCGGGAGAGGGGCCGGGGGTGAGGGGGCTGGAGCTGAGGGCCAGGAAGCCACCGTAATCGCCTGGCTGTGGGCGCGCACGGTGAAATGCCCCAACCCGGCGTGTGGCGCGACCATGCCGCTGGTACGTTCGTTTTGGCTTTCAAAAAAGAAAGGAAAGTATGTGTGGTTAGAGCCCGTAGTGGACAGTAAGGCCAAGTCTGTAGAATTTAGCATCATGAAGAGCGAAGCCACCACCTCGAATTCAACTTTCATTGACGTCGGCAGTGGTTTCTTGAATGACAAAGGCAAGAAAGTGAAAGCCACTTTTCGTTGCCTTATATGCAAAGATGGCCTTGCAAAAGGCGAATACATAAATAGTGAAGCTGAACAAGGCCGAATGAAAGTCATGCCGCTGGCGATTATTGCTGATAGTGCAGCAGGCCGAGGGTATCTGCCATTTGACGAGAGTCACGTTAGAAGTGCAGTTGATGAAACTGAGCGTTATTTGTCTGAATCATCAATACGAAGCCGCATACCGACAGAACCGGCACGAGGCACATTCGCCGGCAATGCCCAAGGTCGCATTTATGGTTTTAAAACGTTTGCTGACTACTTCACCCTGCGTCAACTCGTGGCTCTCACTACCTTCAGCGATTTGGTGAGCGAAGCGCGTGAGCACGTGCGCCGCGATGCCGTGGCCGCCGGTTTGGCGAATGATAGCGTTCTGTTGAATGATGATGGCACTGGCGCACAAGCATACACGGATGCCGTGGCGACATATTTGGCGATGGGTGTGAGTCGATTAAGTGATATATGCAATGCTCTCTGTCGATGGGAGTCTTCAAAAACTCAGGTCCGAAATCTGTTTGCTCGGCAGGCAATTCCTATGGTTTGGGATTTTGCTGAACCCAATGTTTTTGCCAAAGCAGCCGGAGATTTTGGAGTGTCCCTTGGCAATCTCACCAAGGTAGTTGCAGTGACCTATAGTCATGTGTCTGGTCGATCAGAGCAAATGGACGCCACATCTGCCATCAATCCAATCGAATTGCCAATTTTTTCTACTGACCCGCCATACTACGATAACATCGGATATGCTGATCTCTCTGATTTTTTCTATGTATGGCTTCGTCGATCGCTAAATGCAGTTTACCCTGATCTTTTCAGTACTGTGTTGGTGCCCAAGTCGCAAGAACTTATAGCGACACCTTATCGCTTTGACGGCAGCAGGGAAAAAGCACAGCGTTTTTTTGAAGATGGCTTGGGACATGCTTTTGTGCTCATGCGCAAGGTGCAGCACCAAAACTATCCGTTCACAGTTTATTATGCCTTCAAGCAATCTGAATCAGACGAAGACGCCGAAGAAAACGAAAACGGCGAATCAAACGTTGCTTCAACGGGTTGGGAGACTATGCTTGAAGGCCTGCTCAAAGCCAACTTTTCGGTCACAGGCACATGGCCGATGCGCAGCGAATTGAGTAACCGTCCAGTCGCAAGCGGCACGAATGCGCTTGCTTCTTCAATCGTTCTGGTGTGCCGCTCACGTTCAGAGAATGCTTTGCCTGCCACGCGCCGCGAATTTCTCGCCGCGCTCAAACGCGAATTGCCGCCCGCACTCAAACAACTTCAACAAGGCGCCATTGCGCCGGTTGATCTCGCCCAAGCCACTATCGGCCCCGGCATGGCCGTATTTTCCCGCTATTCCCAAGTGCTCGAAGCCGATGGCTCACCCATGCGCGTGCGCACCGCGCTGGCGCTGATCAATCAAGCCCTCGACGAATTTCTCGCAGAACAAGAAGGCGAGTTCGATAGCGATACACGCTGGGCCTTGGCGTGGTTCGAGCAACACGGCCACCAGGAAGGCCCATTTGGTGAAGCCGAAACTTTAAGCCGCGCGAAAAATACGAGCATCAACGGCC
>JBOHQX010000207.1:0-6764 GCA_050732395.1 bacterium | reverse complement strand
CTCGCTCGTAGACATACAGGATGCTTAACCCTGTAGTAACACGACCCCATCTACGCAAAGTAGTGTAGCTATTTAATAAATAGGCGTTTGCCTATTATTTTTTAACCTATGACTGTCGAAGCCAGGTAATAATCAGCGGGATGAACAAGGCTAACACCACGGCGCGGGCGATTTCGTGCTCAAAATAGCTCATGGCCGTAGCCGTCAACATTTCACCGAGAAACAATACCGTCAACCAGCCGGCCCGCTTTTTTACCATGCGAAAGAAGCGCATCCGTACATAGGGCTCATCGAGCGTCTCAATCGCCGCCATTTTCTGAATGTCTTCGGTTGCCTCTTTCTCGACCACGTCGATGATATCATCAACCGTCACGATGCCGATCAGCACGCCCTCGGAATCGGTGACGGGCAGCGCAACACGATCGTAATTTTGCATCAGCTTCGCCGCTACTTCGCGATCGTCGTAAGCCGAGAGTGCGGTGAAATGATGATCCATCAGCGTGAACACCGCTTCTGCAGGATCGGCGAGAATCAATCTGCGCAGCCGCAGGTCATCAGTGAGCTTGCCGTGCTGATCGATCACATAGATCATGTTTATGATTTCGGCGTCCTTACCGCGCTGGCGAATATGCTCCAGGGCACGGCCCACCGTCCATTCCGGATGGATGGCGACGTAATCGGGTGTCATCAAACGACCGGCGCTCTCTTCGGGATAACCGAGCAGTTGCCGCGTTTTGTTCAATTCCTCTAGAGAGAGCAAGCCGAGCAATTGTTGCGTCACTTGTGCCGGCAGCTCGCCAAAAACCCTGGCGCGATCATCTGGCGCCACTTCCTCTAGCACGCTGCGGATATTTTCAGCCGTCAGGCTGTGCAGCAGATGGCTTTGTTCCAGTGTGGGCAAGTAGGCGAATACTTCCGCGGCTCGGGCGCGAGGGAGAAGCCGAAATAGAATCGGTTGTTCTTTCTCCGGCAGGCTTACCAGTAGCCCTGCAGTTTCCGCGGCTTCCCACTCTGCGATGCCGTCCTTCAAACCTGAATAGTCTTTTCGGCGAAGGAGCTCGTCGACATCCGGACCGACCAGTTCTTTAAGCATTTGATGGAAATCTAAATCGATAGCGATGAGGCAACACTGCAATCGGATCCTTGGACGATTGCAGTGCTTGTGGATTCGAACGCTGGTTTTCTCACGAGGCCGAGTGATGCTTGAGCGCATTGGCAACGCTCGCTATGCCTTGAATTCTCCGCACTTCTTTCTCGATTTCTCTGGAGGCCCACAAACTAGTGACAGTGCCGGAAAGCACCGCCTTGCCATCCATGACTTGCACCTGGACGGTACGCCGTTCCAAAGGAAAGTCACGTACGATCAAGTCGTGGAGAATGCTGGTGAGATTGGCATCCGAACCAGCTTCTCGAGGCGGCAGCACGCGAATTTCGTTGGCAACGCTTTTAACGCCCTGGTGCCAACTCGCCACGTCCTCGATGATTTCGGCTTGCCGGCCGGAATCGGCCGTTCCTCGCAGAATCACCAGACCACCAGTTACCTTGACCTCAATCCTGTCGGGGTCGTCAATGGTCTTGACCATCGTAAGGTAGTGCACAATTTCATCCCGAATGGCCTGGTCTGGACGCGGATCGGTCTCAACGAGTATTTCGTTTTTGATTTCTTGCACGCCCGGAACACGTGAAGTGATGGCAAAAATGTTACGCCAATCCCAATAGGTTTTCACCGCGCCTTTGAGCGTGACCATACCACCATCTTGAACGGTAATGCTGATTTGATGAGGATATTCCCAATCCAGGTGATTCATGATGTTTGCTTTCAGCGTAGAGGAGGAGTGCGCGAAAAGCTGCGCTTGTGACAGCAAGATTACCAGAGCCGACACTGCTAGAAAACGAATGATGTTACGCATGTTATTACTCCTTTGTTATAGTATTTCCCAGCAACCAATTTTCCAACAAATCAACCGGCTTCACCTCCGCCACACACGCTAATCGGCGTGGTTTTGTGTTTCTTGTCGCCGGATTTTTCGCGCCGGTGCGGTGGCCCACCGAGAAGGCGGGCCACCTTTTTATGAAAAGCAAAGCCGCGTTGGGCCATAGACAAGGATGCGTCATTGTGGTTTTTGGGTCTCGGCTTGCGACTTTTTCCCCGCTTCTTTCTTCACCTCTGTTGAATGCTCCATGGATGGTGCAGCCGGTTTGGTCGTTGGCGCTGCGTAGGTCACTCCGAGCTTGTGCAGGGTTTCGCGATTGGGTTCACCCGTGACTTTCAGCATGTGGTCAGTTTGATACTTCCGAATGCCGGTTTTCGTTGCTGAATCGAGCATGCCGTTGGCTTTGCCCTTGTAGGCGCCGGCTTTGACCAATGCATTCTGCAGTGCCGTGATCTCATCTTTGTTGAGCTGCAAAGTTTCAGTGGCGGACATCGTGGCCTTTTGCTCCGTCGCCGCCTTGTGATCGGTGCTGGCCGGGGCCGCGGTCTGCTTTTTTTCCGCCTTTCGCGTGGTTTGTTGCGCAAAGCCCGCGGCCGCAAAGCTGATCGTCAAAACCGCGGGTAGCGCAAATGCGAGGATACGTTTCATGATGGACTTCTCCTGGTTAGAGTTAAAAGGGTGACTTCTTTTTGCCAAGGCAAGTCGCCCTCAGGCGCGTGGCGCTATCGGGGTTGCTGCGCTCGTGTTGACATTGGTGTGGGGAGACACGCGCCCGAGAGGCTGGAACTTGTGCTTGCTTGAGGTTCCGTTTTGGAAACGTCAATGGCCGAACGGAAAATGATACGCCAATCCCAGGCCATAACTCAACAGTCCTTGATTGCCAAAGCCGGAGTTGGCGCCGAATTTTTCGTCATCTTTTGAAAAAAGATAGTGATAACGCGCGCCACCAATGATCGACATATGATCGGTCGCCAAAAACTCGACGCCGGCACTGCCATTCAAGCCGAAACTGGTTTTTTCGAACTTGTTCCCGTTCTGCAATTTTTGAACCTCACCTGAAATGCCGTCATCGGTCAAGCGAAACGGATAGAGGCCGATTCCTGCGCCGACATAGGGCCGGAAGCGAGCATTTGCTCCGAGGAAATCCGTGGACTTTACCGAACTCGAGAAGTTCCCGTTCACCGAGCTGAAGCCATTGCCCCATAGGTTGAAGTTCATGTGTTGCGGCTTCAATTCCCCGGCCCGGACGACCGAGGTAAACCCGATCACTAAAAGGGCGGACAAAAAGATGGGCAGTCTACTCTTCATTGCATGATCTCCATTGATTGTTCATAAAAACTGCTAGGTGGAATAGGGCATTACTTTTTGAACTTTTGCCACAAGATCGTCAACATCGAAAGGTTTATCAAACATCGCCAACGCTCCATAGTACTCCGCTGTTGCGTGGGTCTCGACGTCTCCGAACGCGGTAATCAGGATGAACGGTGGAAAATCGCCTCGCCTGCTGAGGCCTTGGAGAATTTCAAGCCCGGTTAGGCCCGGCATGCGAATATCTGAGATCACCAGGTCCACCTTTTCGTGCTCTTCGTCAGGTAGAATAAAGGAGGCCAGATGTTCGAGCAGCTCTATACCGTCGCCGCATTCGGTGATCCAATAACCGGCTCTGCGAAGCGCACCGGCCAATAGCGCGCGCATCTCTTTATCGTCCTCCGCCAGCAGAATGTGCGGCGCACCTCGTGGGGCAGAGCTCCCTTTTGGCATTTTTCTTTCAGCATTGGCTCGCAATTGATTCTCCGAATGTTTGGTGGTGCGACAGTCTCGTATTTGCGGAGACCTCATCGCAAGGAGAGTGCCACGACTTTACCTCAAGAAATCAAGAAGTTATTAGAATCTGGACTGAGGCATTTTGCCACAGCGAGGCATAATGCCCCAAATGCAGCAAAGGAGGAGCAAATGGAAATACAGTTAGGGTGAGGCGAAAAGCGAAGCAGGCGAGGTTATTTGCTAAATCGAGGGCATCGAACCTTAATTTTGCAACGAAAAGAGAACCGCAACGAAAAAGCCTTTAATATAGCGGGTTTTACTTGCGTCGAACATGCGCCTAACGCCACCGAACGGGTGGTTCGAACATAGAAGCCATTCGTGATTTTCCTCTTTCGTTGCGGTTCTTTTTTCGTTGCGAGCCAGGGTTGATGCAAAATTGAGGTCGAACAAGCCACTTCATTCCACACCGTACTGCTGCAATTTGCGATACAGTGTTTTGCGGTTCAATCCCAATATGCGCGCGGCATGGGTGCGATTTCCGCCAACGCTTTGCAAAGCGTGCAAAATGTAACGTCGTTCCATCTCTTCAAGGGGAAGGAGCTCGTTCGGATTATTGCTTCCAATTAGAACGGTAGAACCATGATAGGCACGTATTTTTTCCGGAAAATCATCCACCGCAAGCTTCTCATAACGCGTCAGAGCAACCGCGTGTTCAATGGCGTTGCGTAGCTCGCGGGTATCCATTCGGTGAAGTACATCTTTCCTCTTTGTGAATCAAATCGTATGTTGGCGGAAAATTCACAAGGAGAAGTTCCATGTCACATCGCAGAAAGCAATCACGCCCACCGGCAGCAAGAATCGCCTTCGTCAAGAAATATCTTGAGAGCGGGTTGACCCAAAAGGCATTTTGCCAGCGAGAGAATTTGGTTCACGGCACCTTTCACTCCTGGCTACGAAAGTATCGTGCCACTCGACGCCGGCCTCGAACATCATCTCGCACCCGCCGCGGATTTATCCCGCTTTGCGTTCAACCAGCGACTACAGCCACCCACGCTGCTTCCTGTACTCTTGAGTATCCCAATGGCATCCTGATCCATTTCTCCGGGGCCGTCGATGCTCAATTGCTCTCATCCCTGCTTCGGGCCTTGGAAGCAGAGTCATGATCACCCTTGCTTCGCACCTGAAGTTCTATCTTTATCCCCAGGCCACCGATATGCGCAAGAGCTTCGATGGCCTGTCCGGGATCGTCACCTCCATTTTGGCGCGCGACCCCATGAGTGGGGAAGTCTATATCTTCCTGAACCGTCGGCGCGATCGCATGAAGCTTCTGCTGTGGGACCGCACCGGCTTCTGGCTCTTCTACAAACGCCTGGAGCAAGGCACCTTTCAACTGCCCGACAATTTCGCCAACCACACTTCCCTGGAATTGCGCTACGACGAGTTGATGTTGATCCTGGAAGGCATCGATCTCACTTCGGTCAAACGCCGTCGTCGTTATCAGCGTGGCCAGCCCTCCCTTGAGCAATGATTTCTATTTTCTCTCCAAAAAAAGTTTGGCATGAAAAAAGTACGAGGTTTTCGCACCCCTTGTGCTTATATTGAGGGTGATGAATGTCGCTGAACGAAAGCCTACTTACGAAGAACTTGAAACGGAAGTTCTGGCTCTCCGCGCCGAACTCGCGCAACTCAAGCGTTTAGTCTTCGGTCAGAAGCGTGAACGCTTTATTTCTCTGGTCAACGAGCAACAGTTGCATATTGCGCTTCAGGACGAGCGTCAGGAAGTGCTCAGTGCTCCCGCCACGACGACCATCACCTACAGACGCCGCGAGAAAAAAACTTTCTCGGTCAAACTCCCCAGCCGCAATCCTTTGCCTGCACATTTACGCCGCGAAGAGATCGTCCTCACGCCGAGCGAAGAGGTGAGCACACTCAAAAAGATCGGCGAAGAGATCACCGAAGAGTTGGAGTATCAGCCCGGCGAGCTTTACGTGAAGCGTTATGTTCGCCCCAAGTATGCTCGGCCTGAAGGCGAGGGCGTGGTCGTCGCGACGCTACCCAGCCGTCCCATTGACAAGGGCATTGCCGGCCCCGGCCTGTTGGCGCACATCCTCATGAGCAAGTTCGTGGATCATCTGCCACTGTATCGGCAACGTCAACAATTCCGCCGTCAGGGTGTCGAAATTTCCGGCGCCACCATGGATGGTTGGGTCACGGGCAGTTGCCAATGGTTTGTGCCTTTGTATGATACTCAGCGCCAGATTGTCCAGCAGTCTTCATATCTCATGGCGGATGAAACGCCGATTCCAGTTTTAGACCGCACCAAACCCGGAAAAACACATTTGGGTTATCTCTGGGTTTATTACGATCCGGCTCTTAAGCTGGTGCTCTTTGATTATCGTTCCGGCCGGGATCGTGCCGGGCCCAATGAGTTCTTAAAAAACTTCCGCGGCCATCTTCAGATCGATGGTTACGACGGCTATAACGACATCATCAAGCGGCCGGAAGTCATTGCCGTGGGCTGCATGGCTCATGCGCGGCGTTACTTCGAGCACGCGCAAGAAAACGATCGTGCGCGTGCAGAATGGATGCTGTCAAAGATCCAAGATCTCTACGCCATCGAACGGCAGGCGCGTGAAGCGGCATTGCCATTTGAAGAGAGATATCAATTGCGCCAGAATCATGCGCTGCCGGTTTTGACGGAGATCAAAATCTGGCTCGACGCCAATCTTCCCCTGGTCTTGCCCAAAAGCGCCATTGGCAAAGCGATCGGTTACATGCTGGGCCAGTGGTCGAAGCTGGAGAAGTACGTCACCGACGGCCGCTTGGAGATCGACAACAACTTGGTGGAGAACGCCATTCGACCGGTCGCTTTGGGACGAAAAAATTTTCTTTTTGCCGGCTCGCATGAGGGCGCCAAACGCGCCGCGATGATCTACACCTTGGTGGCTACGGCCAAGCTGCATCAGGTCGAGCCGTTCGAATATCTCAAAGACCTTCTCCGCCGCATTCCAGACTACCCCCATAACAAGGTCGCTGACCTTCTCCCGCAAAGCTGGACGCCAAAAA
>JBOHQX010000206.1:0-35781 GCA_050732395.1 bacterium | reverse complement strand
TGGTGTGAATGTCACAGCGCGGCGTAGCCGCAACCAAAAGAAAAGCATAGCCACGGAATTACACGGAAGCGCACGGAATTATTGAATGCGAATAACGACAAATAGCTCATTCCATTCCGTGTATTTCCGTGTGATTCTGTGGCTAAAAACTCTGCTAAAAAAGCGAAGTTTTGCGGTATTGTATTACGGAGTGAGCTTTATTACGTGGAGCTCTTGAAAACTCTCCGTGAAACTCCGTGTTCTCCGTGGCTCTGTGTTGAAAAAGAAGTTAACAGATGAGAGAAAATTGTCAGATTTTATTCCAAGTTTGATGAGCCAACCGCTACTAATCATCACATGTCATTCTGGTCATTCTTTCGCCTCCTCAAAGATAAAAACGGCCAACGCGCACGCGGCGAACCACCCGTGAGCCTGGGCGATCGTTTTAAAGCCTTGCGCAATTTGCCGCAATTCTTTCGGCTGTTATGGGCAACAAGCCCGAAGATGTTGGTGGCAAACCTGTGTTTGCGATTGGTGCGCGCCGCTCTCACGCCGGCCTTGCTGTATATCGGCAAGCTGATTATCGACGAAGTCGTACGGCTCGCGCAAAACCGCAGCAGCGATTTGCAGTCGCTTTGGGAGCTGGTTGGTATCGAGTTTGGGCTCGTTTTGCTCGCGGACCTGTCGGGTCGAGCCTTGGCGCTGCTGGAGAGCCTTCTGGGCGACTTGTTCGCCAATCAGACCTCGATCCGCCTGATGGCGCATGCCGCACGTATGGATCTAGAACGCTTCGAAGACTCGGAATTCTACGACAAACTCGAGCGCGCGCGGCGACAGACCGCCGGGCGCATCGGGTTGATGTCGCAAGTGCTGGATCAATTACAGGACAGTATTACCATCGGGTTTCTATCAACCGCACTCGTGGTCTTCAACCCCTGGCTCATTCTGCTCCTCGCCATCACCCTCATTCCCGCCGTCATTGGCGAAGCGCATTTCCATGCCCGCAGCTACTCGCTGATTTACGGCTGGACGCCCGAACGCCGCGAGCTCGATTATCTGCGCTATACTGGCGCCAGTGATCGCACCGCCAAAGAAGTGAAAATCTTTGGCCTCTCCCGCTTTCTCACCGAGCGCTACCGTGACCTGTCCCTGCGCTACTACCGGGCCAATCGCGATTTGTCTCTCCAACGAGCGGGCTGGGGCGGAGCGCTGGCGGCGATTGCCAGCGTGGGCTATTACGGCGCATATGTCATCATTATTCTTCGCACCGTCAGCGGACATTTGACGCTCGGCGACCTGACCTTTCTCTCCGGTTCTTTCAGCCGGTTGCGCGGTCTGTTGCAGAGCATGCTGTTTCGTTTTAGCAGCGTCGCTGAAGAGGCTTTGTATCTGCGCGATTTGTTCGATTTCTTTGAAATGGAACCGCACATTCGAGCGCCACGGCAATCGCGGCCGTTTCCACACCCGATCCGGCAGGGCTTCACCTTCGAGAATGTCGGTTTCAAATATCCCGGCTCGGAACGTTGGGCGAATCGGCGTCTTTCGTTCACGTTACATGCTGGAGAAAAACTCGCGTTGGTGGGAGAGAACGGCGCCGGGAAAACCACGCTGGTCAAACTGCTGGCCCGGCTCTATGAGGCCACGGAAGGCCGCATTCTTTTGGATGGCTACGACCTGCGCGAGTATGATCCCGAAGAGCTCCACCGCGAGATCGGCGTGATTTTTCAAGATTTCGTGCGTTTTGATCTGACCGCTGCCGAGAACCTCGCGGTCGGCCGCATCGAAGCACGCACGGATACGCACCGGATAGAGCGAGCGGCGCAACGCAGCCTGGCCAACACCGTCATTGACAAGCTGGCCGGCGGCTATCAGCAAATGCTCGGCAGGCGCTTCGAGGGCGGCGTGGATCTGTCGGGCGGCGAGTGGCAGAAAATCGCGCTCGGCCGCGCATACATGCGCGAGGCGCAGTTACTGATTCTGGACGAACCGACCTCCTCGCTCGACGCCCGCGCCGAGCATGAGGTGTTCCAGCGTTTCGCCGATCTCACCAGGGGCAAAACCGCGGTGCTGATTTCGCATCGTTTTTCCACGGTGCGCATGGCCGATCGTATTTTGGTTCTAGAGAACGGTGAAATGCTCGAGCTCGGCACGCATGAAGAGCTGCTCGCGAAGAACGGGCGCTATGCGGAGTTGTTTCATTTGCAGGCGGAGAGCTATCAGTGATGGCTCTCCATCCAAGAAATGTGCCCTTGCCTTTCACTCACACGGAGAGTACATTGGTTGTGGAAATCTAGCCGCTCGCAGAACGCTATAAGCCAGCTTATCCCCCACCAAGCGAGGAAGTTATCATGAAATTCTTGAATGTTTATGTCGGTGCCATCGCCCTGCTCGCCATGGGACTGATTGCCGCCAGACCCGACGAAGGCATGTGGCCGATCAGCGAGATTCAAAAACTGAATTTGCAAAGCAAAGGCCTGCAGATCGATCCGCAAGACATCTACAATCCCCAGGGCGTGAGCTTGATCGATGCGATCGTCAACGTGGGCGGCTGCACAGGCTCGTTTGTTTCGCCGGCAGGGCTGATCTTGACGAATCATCATTGCGCCTATGGCGCGGCGCGTGCGGCCAGTACGACGGAGCACGACTACATTCAAAACGGCTTTCTCGCGCAAGACCAGGCCAAAGAGATTCCAGCCAAAGGCTACACCGTACGCATCACGGATTCCTATCGGGATGTTTCACCAGACGTTTTGAGCGCTTTAAGTGACACGATGGACCTGGCCGAACGCACGAGGACTATTCAAAAGACGGCGAAAGAGATCGTGGCGCAAACCGAAAAAGAGAACCCCGGCAAGCGCGCGGAAGTGTCGGAAATGTTCATCGGCAAGACCTATGTGCTGTTCATTTATACTTTCATCAAGGACGTTCGTCTGGTCTATGTGCCGCCGCGCGGTATCGGCGAGTTCGGCGGGGAAAATGACAATTGGGTGTGGCCGCGGCACACTGGCGATTTTTCTTTCATGCGTGCGTATGTCGCACCCGACGGCTCGCCTGCGGACTATGCGGCCAACAATGTCCCTTATCGCCCGCGCAAGCATCTGCAGGTTGCGCCCGCCGGCGTCGACGAGCATGACTTCGTTTTCGTTCTCGGATATCCCGGCTCGACGTTCCGGCATCGCACTTCGCATTACCTTGCTTACGAACAGGACGTGCGCCTGCCCTATATCGCCGATTTGTTTGATTGGCAAATTCACACCATGGAAGAAATCGGGAAAAATGATCGTGCCGTGGCCTTGAAGCATCTGAGCCGCATCAAAAGCCTGGCCAACGTGATGAAAAACTATCGCGGCAAATTGCAGGGTTTGCACCGCTTGGAGTTGGTCGAGACAAAACGCGCGGAAGAAAAAGCATTGCAGGAGTTCATCGTTGCCGACGCCGCACGCCAGAGTGAATACGGCAATGCGCTCCCAGAAATCGGCAAGCTCTACGATGATATCCGCAGCCAAGCCGAGCACGATTTGATTCTCGATCATCTGCGCAACAGCTCGATTCTGTTGCGCACGGCGCTGGCGGTTTACGAAGGTACACAAGAGTTGCAGAAACCGGATCTCGAGCGCGAATCCGCTTTTATGGAGCGCAATCTCGCTGCGACGAAGGAGGGCTTGACACTGGGGCTACAGGAATTTTATGAGCCAACAGACAAAATCTTTTTGCGCGAAATGCTACTGCGCGCGGCGCGCCTGCCGCAAACACAACGCATTCCGGCAGTGGACCATCTTCTCAAGGGCGGCAATCTTGAAGCATCCACAGACAAATTCCTGAAGGAAGCTTTTGCCAAAACCAAATTGAACGATAAAGGATCCATGCTGGCGGCTTTGTCGCAGCCGCCGGAGCAACTGGCCAAAAGCAAAGACCCGTTGATCCTATTCGCGCGTGAGCTGCAGCCCTCTTATCAGGCGCTCAAACAAACGCGCCAGCGCCGCGAGGGCGCGATGACGAAATGGCAGGCGCAGCTCATTGACGTCAAGCGGCAATTCCTGGGCAAGGATTTCATTCCCGACGCCAATCGCACGCTGCGGTTGACGTTCGGCAAGATTCGCGGTTACCAGCCGGCGGATGCGGTGGCTTACGCCCCCATCACCACTTTCAAGGGCGTGCTGGAAAAAACCACATCCGGCGAGCCTTTTGACACGCCGTCAAAACTGCTCGAGCTTTACCAAGCCAAAGATTTCGGCGCGTTCAAGAGCTCCAAATTAAACGATGTGCCGGTTGCGATTTTATATGACTTGGACACCACCGGCGGAAATTCCGGCAGCCCAGTACTCAACGCAAGCGGCGAGCTGGTAGGGGTGAATTTCGATCGCTCGTTTGAAGCCACGATCAATGATTATGGCTGGAGCGATCGGTATAGCCGCTCGATTGCGGTGGATATTCGGTATGTCTTATGGGTCACGCAAAAATTTGCCGGGGCGGATTATTTGCTGGAGGAGATGAATGCGCAGGGGGAGGTGAAGAATGATTAAGGAGAGTTCTTACTCCTACTCCTACTCGTACTCCTACTCTTACTCCTACTCCTACTCTTACTCGCTTTCAACAGCGAGTAAGAGTAGGAGTAAGAGCACGAGTAAGAGTAAGAAAACATGAACTGCTATAACTTATGCTCAACTACACCCGTTCGAGGTTATCATGGCCCAAACCCCATCCAGCATGCTGCCGCTCGGAACCACTGCGCCGGATTTCAAATTGACGGATACCGTTAGCGGGAAAATGTTGTCGCTCGCGGATTTGAAATCCAACATTGCCACGGTTATCATGTTCATTTGCAATCATTGTCCTTACGTCAAGCACGTGCAGCACGAACTGGTGGGTCTGGCCAAAGAATATCAGGCGCGGGGCATTTCTTTTGTTGCGATCAGCTCGAATGACGTTGTCGCTTATCCCGAGGATTCGCCGCAGCGGATGACAGCAGTCGCGCGGGAAATGAACTATCCGTTTCCCTACCTGTTTGATGAAACACAGGAGGTGGCAAGAGCCTATCAAGCTGCATGCACGCCGGATTTTTATATTTTCGACGGTGAGCTGCGCTGTGTGTATCGCGGCCAATTGGATGATTCTCGACCAAAGAACAATATTCCAGTGACTGGTAAAGATGTGCGTGCGGCCATGGAGAATATTTTGTCGGGCAGGGTGGTGAGTTTGGAGCAAAAGCCGAGCATAGGATGCAATATTAAATGGAAAGCTTAATGGCCTGGCGAGGATATCGTTTACGCCGAAGCGCCCGAAAAATCTAGAAGGCTAATTCGCTGCCCAATACCGATCTGCAGAGCTTCTAGTTGCTTCGATGCATCTGTAGAGCTCGTCGATGGCTTTGCATTATCGAATCGCCAATCGCAAACCATCATTCATTCCAAGCATCTTCCCAAAAATAAAAAAGGCCCGAGTCATTCGACCCGAGCCTCTTGGCTGTGAGGGGGAGCCACAATCGACACGCGCCGGTTAAGGCGCGTGAATCTATATGAAAATTCTGCGATACCCTGATGGATTCGCAGAAATTCGAGATTGTCTGTCCGGCAATGCATTCGGGAAAAAACCGTCGAGCTTGCACCCGGCGGGAGAGGTGTTCATGCCACAATGCTGATAGCATCCCTGCGCAGCATTGCCGGACTCAGGAGCAAAGCGCTGATCATCCTTCTCGGCGCTACCGTGTGAATCTTGAAGTCGGCGTCCGGCTCAAGGTCGGAAGCGGCGAACATCCTTGCTCGCCATGAAGGAGGTAAACATGCCACTCTTAGAGCTGACCGACGTCTTTGGGCCGGACGTATTCACGCACATCCTGTCGCGTTTGCAAAGGCAGTTGCCCGTTGAGGCGTGTGCCGTGCGTCCCTCTGCGTGGTGCTTTACCGCGAACTTCCCTGTTCGCCCAAGCAGTCCAAATCAACTTGAAACCAGCCACACATGTCCGTGGACGCGATTTGATTGCCGCTCACCGTCCTATTGTCAGCGTCAATCTACTTTATATCTTTGCAAGAGGCGTGCCGAACTGTGTGTTTCCACTCGATTCTGATGAATTTCGGAGCATTTCATGTAAAGGCTTGTTTTTTAGAAAAGGAGAAATGGGGAGAGGAGTTCATAGTTGTTCCGGAGTTCGGCAGGGGCAAGATTTAGTGGGCAAAATGTGTTTGCATAGTGAGACACTCTTGCGATTTCGAATTGCGAAAATGTAATTTGGAGTTCAACGGATGACGAATTCGGCTTTGCAATCGTATCCTGAGGCCAAAGCACCTGACGTTCACCAATACGCTATGCCCCCTGCTCTCCCCCCAAGCTATTTCACCCACAAAATTGTAATGCCGGGATTGGAGGCCTCCAGGTCGGAGTCGGCATCCTGGCCACATTCGTCGCGCATTTCTTGCGTGTCATCCTGGAAAATACTATAGTCTTCGCCGTTGATCAGCGCGCGGAAATGACGGCGAAATTGATAGGCCCAATTGCGCACGGTTTCTTTAGTTGCGCCTCCCTTGTCATGGCTGCCATATCCATGCACCACTTTTACCGCCCGCCATTGCCTGGAATTCCGTACCTGCATGAGCGCATCCTGGAGTGCGGCTTCCACGGCCGCTGGCAGCCGCGCCGGATGCGCGACGTCGATCGTCAAAATGTAAGGCATAAGCCGCAAAAGTTTAATAAAAACCAATAGTTTTTTGACAAGATTAACAAGATTTATAAGATGAGGATCGATCTCAGATCCACTTCCTCTTTCTGAAATACACCAGCATGCCGACGCCCAATGAAATCATCAGCACCAAGATGAGCGGATAACCCCAGGGCCAGCGCAATTCCGGCATGTGGTCGAAATTCATGCCATAAATGCCGGCGATGAATGACAGCGGCATGAAAATGGTCGAAATGATCGTCAACATCTTCATCACTTCATTCAGGCGGTTGCTGAGACTGGTGAGGTAAATGTCCATCAGCGCGGAAAATAATTCGCGATTGCTTTCGATGGTGTCGATCAGCCGCACCGTGTGATCATAAACGTCGCGCAGGTAAATCACGGTTTCTTCCTTGATCAGCGGAGTTTCTCTGCGCGCGAGCGCGGTAATGACCTCGCGCAGCGGCCAGATCGACTTGCGCAAGACAATCATGTGCCGGCGAAGATCGTGAATGATCTGCAGGTTCGCGTGCGCATGTTGGGTCAATAGGATCTCTTCGACTTCTTCGATTCTCTCACCGATTTTGTCCAGCACCACGAAATAGTTGTCAACCACCGCGTCGATCAGCGTGTAAAGCAGATAATCAGCACCCATCCTGCGCAGGCGGCTGTTTTCATTTTTAAGGCGCGCTCGCACCGGGGCGAAATCATCTTCGCTGCCTTCTTGAAACGTAAGCACGAATTTCGAGCCGAGCACGAAGCTGATTTGTTCGGTCTGAATGCTCTCCAATTTCTCATCGTAGCTCAGCATTTTCGTGACGATGAAAATATACTGGCCGAAATCCTCCAGTTTTGGACGTTGTTCAGTATTGACGACGTCTTCCATTACGAGCGGATGGAGTCCGAAATGCTGGCCGATCCTGGCTATCGCCTCGACCTGGTGCAGACCGTCGACGTTGATCCACGTCACTGTTGGCCGGTCGCGATAGGGAAAACATTCTTCCGGCGTGCGAATTTCTTGCTCGCGCACGCCGGCCGCATCGTAATCCGTCAAGGTAATCTTGATCGTCTCGGTCTTCTGCTCGCCAACGTGAATCAAAGTTCCCGGCGGCAAGCCCGCCTGCTTGGCTCTGCGCTTCTTCTTTTTCGCCATGAAGCCTCTCCTTTCGCACAGAAATAAAGCAGAAGGTTTCGCAAAGTCAAGCGAGGAATTTACGCAACGATTCGGATATTCTCTGAATAGGCAAAACATTTCGGGCAAGACGATTGAAAGCTTCATTTAATGGTGACTATTCAGCTCAGAAAAGAAGAGTAAACGGATGAAGCGGATTGAACGGATAGTGATTCTGCAAAACAAGTTCTAGAAATCCGCTTTATCCGTTCAATCCGCTTACAAGAAATAGGAGCTGAATAGTTGCATTTAATGTTAATGATCGTGCCTTTCAATAGGGCGGGATGGTGGATTTAAGCACCCAAATTTTGCAACGAAAAGAGAACTGCAACAAACGAGTGAAAGTTGGATACAAAAATCGAACGGTCACAAAAATATATCTTTTGTGACCGTTTAGTTTTGTGTTCCTGAAAACTTGCGATGTTGGCAATGAATTTCGGCTGTCAGAATCTCAGCCCTCGAGAAACTTTCGCTCGAGTGGTGATCTATTTTGCCAGCAGCATGCGCTGCACGCGCGTAACCGCACCCGCCTTCAAAACCGCGTAGTAGACGCCGGAAGGCAGAGCCGCGGCTTTGAACGTCTTATGATGGATGCCCGCGCTCTGATAACCGTTGGCCAAGACGGCGACCACGCGGCCGTTGACGTCGAGCACGGTCAACTTCACATGCGTGCCTTCAGACAGGGAGTATTCCAGCGTTGTCGCGGGATTAAACGGATTGGGATAATTACCCACCAGGATGATCCCCTCGGGGAGCGCTGCAAGGCTTTGCGTCGCGCTGCTGTCCGGATCGCTGGCCTTGGCTGGCCCGAAAGTCGTGGCCTCGTCCTCATTTGTGTACGCAGAAACATTCGTGGCAGTAAAGGCGCGCACACGATAAAAGTACTGTGTGCCCGTCGCCAGGCCGGTGTTCGAGTAGTTCGTCGCATTCGCTCCGACCGTTGCGATCTCGGCATAGGAGCCGCCGGCGCCGGTCTTGCGTTCGATCTTGAAGCCGGATTCGCTCGAGGCTTGATCCACCCAGGTGAGATCAATCTGGCTGCCGCTGATTGCCGTGGCCTCCAAATTCGAAGGCCCTTTGATCAACGTTTTTGCGCTCCCTTCATCGGAATAGCTCGAATTTCCGCCTGCGCTATGTGTCCGTACGCGGTAGACGTACAGGGTATTCGCGCCCAATCCCGTGGTATTGGAGTAGCTCGTCACATTCGCACCCACCATCGCAATTTGCGTGAACGTGCCGGCCGCGCCGGTCTTGCGCTCGATTTTGAAACCATCCTCGTCGGAGGACGGATCCAGCCAGGAGAGGTTGATCTGCGTATTGCTCACCGCCAGGGCGGTAAGGCTGTCCGGCGGAACGGGCACATTGAAGGTGGTGGCATCGTCCTCGTTGGAGTAGGCTGAAATATTGGTCGCATTGAAAGCGCGCACACGATAGAAATACTGCGTGTTGGCGGCCAGGCCGGTATTCGAGTAATTCGTCGCGTTCGCACCGACGGTCGCAATCTCGGCATAGGAGCCGCCGGCGCCGGTCTTGCGTTCGAGCTTGAAGCCGGTTTCGTTCGAGGTTTGATCGATCCAACTGAGATCGATCTGGCTGCCGCCGCTCGGCGTGGCCGCCAAATTCGAAGGTCCCTTGATCAAAGTCTTCGCGCTGGCCTCGTTGGAATAGCTCGAATTGCCGCCGGTGTTGAATGAGCGTACGCGGTAGAAATATGAAGTATTCGCGCCCAATCCGGTGGTGTTCGAGTAACTCGTTACGTTCGCGCCCACCGTGGCAATCTGCGTGAACGTGCCGGCGGCACCAGTCTTGCGCTCGATTTTGAAACCATCCTCGCCGGTGGACTTGTCCAACCACGAGAGGTTAATCTGGGTATTGCTCACCGCCGTGGCGCACAGACTGTCCGGCGCCAGCGGAACATTCAGGGTCGTAGCATCGTCCTCGTTGGAGAAGGCGGAAGTGTTGGTTGCATTGAAAGCGCGAACACGATAGAAATACTGTGCGTTGGCCGCCAGCCCGGTATTCGAGTAGCTGGTCACGTTTGCCCCGAGCGTCGCGATCACGGCGTACGAGCCGGCGACGCCGGTTTTGCGCTCGACTTTGAAGCCGGTTTCATTTGCAATCCCGTCCGTCCAGACGATATCGATTTGATTGCTGTTGATTGCCGTGGCCAGAAGATTGGAAGGTGCTTTCAACAGCGTCAAAGCACTGTCAACATTGGAATAGGCTGAATGGCCGCCGCCATTGAAGGCGCGCAAGCGATAGTAATAGATGACGTTCCCATTCAAGCCGCTACTGGCGTAGTTGGTCAGATTCGGGCCGATGCTGGCAATTTGCGTGTAGGAGGTGTCGGTGTCCCGTTTGCGTTCGATCTTGAAACCGGCCTCGTTGCCGGCGTTGTCCGTCCAAGTGAGATTGACGAGATTGTTGGTCGCCGCCGTTGCGATCAGATTACTGGGTGCTGCCGGCGCTCCGAGTAACGTCGTATCGCGGGCCGTGTTGGAATAACCCGAATGCTCGAAGGCATTAAAGGCGCGGACGCGATATATGTAGATGGTATTTCCGGTCAAGCCCGTGTTCGCAAAGCTCGTCTGATTGGCAGGCAAGGTCACAATTGTGATAAATCCGGGCGTCGAGGGAACTCTGCGTTCGATTTTGAAGCCGTCTTCATTAGACGAGTTGTCGTTCCACGTGAGATCAATCTGTGAGCTGCTGACCGTGTTTGCCATCAAATTGCTCGGCGCGACCAGGGGATCCGGCTGCGTCGTGGCGTTCGCCTCATTCGAATAGCTCGAGTTACCGCCGGCGTTGTAAGCGCGCACGCGATAAAAATACTCGGTGTTGCCGCTCAAACCGGTACTGGCATAATTCGTCGTACCCACGCCGGTCGTAGCGATTTCGGTAAAAGAGCCCTCGCCCGCGGCTTTACGCTCGATACGAAAACCGATTTCACTGCCGGAATTATCCGTCCACGCCAGATCGATTTGAGTATTGCTCACCGTCGTGGCGATCAAGCTGCTGGGCGCGGCGGGCGGATTCGGCAGCGTGGTGGCGCTGACCTCACCGGTATAAGCCGAATTGCCGACTGCGTTGTAGGCGCGCACACGATACGTGTAACTCGTGTCTGCAAGCAACCCCGTGCTCGCATAGCTGGTCACATTAGCACCCACAGTGGTAATTTCGGAAAATGTGGCCGCGGTGCTCAGCTTGCGCTCGATTTTGAAGCCGTCTTCATTGTTCGAGTTGTCGTTCCACGCGAGATCGATCTGAGTATTGCTCACCGTGGTTGCATTTAAATTGCTGGGCGCCGCCGGTGGTTCCGGCAGCGTGGTGGCGCTGTCCTCATTGGAATAGGGCGAAGAGCCCGTGGAGTTGAAAGCGCGCACGCGATAGAAATACTCCGTATCAGCCTCGAGGCCCGTGCTCGTGTACGTCGTGTCATTGGCGCTGTTGGTCGCCAGCTCGGTATAGGCTCCGCCGGCGCCGGCTTTGATCTCGACTTTGAAACCAGTTTCGTTGTTCGAAAGATCCGTCCACGCCAGATCGATCTGCTCGTTGTTCAAAGCGGTCGCGCGCAAGTTGCCGGGCGCGGCCGGTGGGTCTTGCAGCGTTGTCGCCTCATCTTCATTGGAATAATTCGAATTACCGCCGACGTTGTACGCGCGCACACGATAGAAATATTCCGTGCTCCCGCTCAAACCGGTGCTGGCATAACTCGTTACATTCGCGCCCACTGAGGCGATTTGTGCGTAGCTGCCTCCGGCGCCGGTTTTACGCTCGATCAGGAAGCCGTCCTCGGTCAACGCATTATCGACCCAGCTCAAATCGATTTGGCTGTTGCTCACTGCCGTCGCGGTCAAGCCGCTGGGCGCTACCGGCGGATCGATCAACGTTGTGTCGCTCGCCTGGTTGGAAAATGCCGAAGGTCCGCCGGCGTTGTACGCGCGCACGCGATAAGTATAGCTCGTGGTGGCGGTGAGCCCCGTGCTGGCATAGCTCGTCACGCCGGCTGCCACGGTGTCGATCTGAGTGAAATTAATGCCCGAGGTGAGTTTGCGCTCAATCTTGAAGCCGGTTTCATTGTTCGAATGATCCGACCAGGACAGATTGATTTGGCTGTTGCTCACTGCGGTCGCCGTCAAACTGCTCGGCGCGGCGGGAGGATTGGGATACGTGGTGGCGCTGTCTTCATTCGAATAGGCGGAATTGTCGCTGCTTTTATAGGCGCGCACGCGAAAATAATACGTCGTGTTCGGATCCAAGCCGGTGCTCATATAGCTCGTCACACTTGCTCCCACCGTCGCTACTTGCACATAGCTTCCGCCGGGGCCATTTTTGAGCTCGATTTTGAAGCCGTCCTCGAGGCCGGAATTGTCGGTCCATTCGAGGTCGATGCGCGTATTGCTCATGGTCGTGGCGCTTAAGCCGCTGGGCGCCGCCAATGAGGTTGCGGCATTCGCTTCGTTGGAGTCGGATCTGCCGTTCGCATTGTAAGCGGCGACTTTGTAATAATACGTGGTGTATTCATTCAAACTCACGTCTGAAAAGATGCTCGAGTCCGCCCCCACCGTATCCACGTCGACGAAACCACTGCCCGAGGTTATGCTACGTTGGATGATGAACCCTTCTTCATCGCCGGAATTGTCGGTCCACTCGAGATCTATCTGGCTGCTGCCGGCTGTCGTCGCCGTCAAGTCGCTCGGCGCCGCCGGCGGCGATTGAGCATAAAGCACCGGCAAGCAGAACAGGCAAAGCAGCACGCTCCACACCGCCCAGCCTGGCGATCTGAACCTATGATGGTCATCATGGGCGGAAGCAGTAAAATAAGGCATGATAATCCTCCAAATTGAAAGCATCAAGCTTCTGGAATTATACAAAATGAAACAGTATAGGCGCCTTTTGCTGCGCGGGCATAGCCTGGGTTGAGGAAGAGTAGCTCACGCCGGAAAAGAATGTTGCGAGCGCCGCAAAGGGTCAAACGATGCTCCCCTCGCAGCCAAGAGAGAGGATGGCTTTAGCCGGTTGTTGAGAATTGATCGTCTATGCTGCGAGCACGCCGCTTCCTAGGCTCGCAACTGCAAAGAATCAGAAATTGCCTGCTTGCGCCTGCAATGACGCGTATAAGGGGTCTTTCAACAAAAGCATTTCAGATTCAATAGGATTAAGGAGGGTCCGTCCTCGGTGGGAATCCTTCCCCGCGCAGAATATCGCAATTCAGCGATTTGAGTCGTGGAATTTCGCTAATCTATACCTGAGATCATGAAGATTTGCGAAAAACTTGAAAGAATTTGCCGGGGTAAAACGTGGCAAAAACGGGGCTCGCCGGTGGCATACCGAGATTCTTGTAAGGCCGGGATGACACAAGCAGTCCATGCTCCCGGGCCTTTTGTTCGCGCGCCTGAGAGCACTGCTCGCAAGGGCTCATTCAACGACAATCTGCTCCACCCAAAGAATCTCGCACGCGCCGTTACCGCTGTCGGTCCGGCTCAATGAGCTGCGCCAATTCCAGCCCTCGCCGGTTCGCACCGCGACGAGATAGCCCTGCATTTGTACGATGCTGCCGCTTTGAACGAGATCGAGTTGGGTCGCAATTTCGCGATTGGCGGGAATAATGTGCACGTTCGCGCTACTCGCCACCAGAACGTCACGGGGCAGCGGCAGCGTTTTTGCTTTCCAAAAGTACCAGCGCCGCCCTTGCGATATCTTGATTTGATCCAGTACGTTCTGGTCGGACATCGGTCCCCAGCCCAGCGCAAAATCCACGGGCGACAATTCGCTTTCCCGGCCGAACCAATAGGATTCCGTGCTCAACACGCGGCCGCGAATGCGATACTCCGCCAACGCCGTAAAGAAAAACTCATCTTTTTGCCACAACTTGCCGGGTGGGAGAATTTCTTGCTGCGGCGATTCCGGCACGAGCACGCCAGGCGGATGAACGATCGCTTCGCGGCTCCATCCTTTGTACACGGCCATCATGCTCACCAGAATGGCCGCAGCCCACAGCATTTGTCGAGTGGATATGATCATTTGTTAAGAAACTTGAAGCAGCACGAAAATGTAATGGCAGCGCCGCCGATTCATGGCGGGCTTCAGTCGAAGTATTCTTACCTGGTATGGAAAGTGTTTGCGGAGAAGGGGAGGAGAGCAAAGAGAGAAGAGAAAAAAGAAAGCGGGGGCATTGGCCGGATGGTGAGGAATGGCCGGCATTGGTCAAAAAACAGTATTGAGAGCCATCGTCATCCTGATTGAAGGCGGCTCATGTGAGGTCGGTATATCGAGGAAGAGGACGCCTCGCTCATCACAGATGCCGCAAAAAGGCGGAAGGATTGTTGAGGAAATCGCGCGTGAGCGTCACGTGTTCCAGGTCATTGTAAGCGACCTCCTTTATGGGCGGGTGATCACAACTTAAAATCGCGGCGCCGGGGAAGGCCATCAAAATCGGGGAATGCGTAGCGATGATGAATTGCGCGTTCTGCGCGATCATTTCTCTGAGCATGGACAAGAGCGACAATTGCCGCAGGGGCGAAAGCGGGGCCTCGGGCTCGTCGAGCAGGTACAATCCGCCGGGCACGAAGCGCGCCTGGAACAAATGCAAAAAGCTTTCCCCGTGCGAGCGCGCGTCGGCGTTTTCGCCGTATTTCTTCACGAGCGCCGCGCGTTGCGCCAGGGCCGATCCTTTCGCCAGGGCGAGGCCGTAACCGCTGAGGCGTTGCTCGTATTCTTCGGCCATGTTTTTCAGCTCGCTGCCGAGCTGGTTGACGCGACGCGTGAAGTTGAAAAAATCCTCGGCGCGCAAAAACAAGCCGCGGTGGGTGCGTTTTTGCCAGCCCAGCTTCAACGCTTTTGCCAGCAGGCGCACCTGGGACAACGTTTGATCGCGCTGCACCTCTTCGCCGCCGACGGTGGGCAAAGCCGTAGCCACGGCCAATGCTTCCAGCAACGTCGACTTGCCCGAGCCGTTCTCCCCTACCAAAAATGTGATTTCAGCGCGCAGCGCGATCGACTTGAAGGCTTTGATCAAGGGAATATTGAATGGAAAAGTGCCGCTCTTTCTGGCGCCGGGTTTCAGGCTAACGGATTGCAGATGAATCATCGCCGTTTCCGATTTTGTGGCTCGAAATTGATGAGCCGTGCGCACTTCGTAAGCTGAAAGCTTTTGCGTTTATGACAATTTCTTACTAATATCGCGCGTGCCGCCCAACCATCACTCCATTCTAATATAATCATGCATGCACTTACTTTCCACGGCAAAGAAAAAGTCAGTTTCGAAACCGTACCCGATCCCAAAATTCTCTCACCGACGGAAGTGATTCTCAAGACGCGGGTCGCGGGCATTTGCGGCTCGGATCTGCACGTTTATCAGGAGCGCGAAAAAGGCTTGGATCACGGCACGGTTATGGGCCATGAAGTGGCAGGTGAAATCCTCGAAGCCGGCCGTGAAGTTCGCCAATTTAAAAAAGGCGATCTGGTCGTCGCGGCCTTCACCACCAACTGCGGCCGGTGTTTTTATTGTCAAATCGGACTAACCTGCCGCTGTGAAGCCGGGCAGCTTTTCGGCTGGGTGCAAAACGGCGCTGGTCTGCAAGGCGTGCAAGCGGAATACGTGCGCGTACCACTCGCCGACTCGACGCTGCTCGCGCTTCCGGATGAAATTCCGTTGGAAGAAGCGCTGTTCTTGGGAGATATCCTTGCCACCGGGTATTTTTGCGCCGCGCAAGCGCAAATCGAACCGGCCGGTACTTATGTCGTGATCGGCTGCGGACCGGTCGGCTTGATGACAATTGCCGGTGCACGCGAGCACGGCGCGGAAAAAATATTCGCCGTTGACGCATTGCCGGAACGGTTGCAGCTCGCCGCGCATTTTGGAGCGGCGCCGATACATTTGCAAAAAGACGATCCCCTGCAAGCGGTCCGCGCGGCCACGCACGGTCGTGGCGCGGACGCCGTGATGGAAGCAGTGGGCAACCCCGCCGCGCAGAAACTGGCTTATGAGCTGGTGCGTCCAGGTGGAATGATCTCGGTTGCGGGCGTGCATACCTCACCGCACTTTGCCTTTTCCCCAGCAGAAGCATATGACAAGAACATCACCTATCGCGCCGGCCGCTGCCCGGCGCGACATTATATGCCGCGTTTGTTGCCCATTTTGCGGAGCCGAAAATATGATTTGCAGCGCATCATTTCGCACCGGCTGCCGTTGCGCGGCGGTGTGGAAGGTTATCGTATATTCGACCAGAAACTGCAAAGCTGCACAAAAGTAGTATTGATGCCGGAGTTGAAATCATGAAATCAAAATTCAAAAAAGTGTTTTGGGGATTTGGAGTGTTGGTTGCGGTGTTGCTGGGGTTCATTTATCTTCCTCTTCCCGGCCTCGAGGGGTCGCATACAAAATCGATCGGCTGGCAACAAGGAAGAATGCCACCGAGCCAGATCAACTCGCGTGCGGAAGAGCATTTTCGCCTTTTGGAAGCGAGCACCAATCTCCAGCGGCCGTTTCCAGAGATGCCCGTGCGGCCGGAGAATCCCACGACGCCGGAAAAAGTCGAGCTCGGCCGTTTGCTCTATTTCGATCCCATGCTCTCCGCCGACAATGACATTTCCTGCGGCCATTGCCATCATCCGGATTTGGGCTTTTCCGACAATCGCGGCCTGTCGATGGGCCGTAAGGGCACGGGCGTGGGGCCCGCACGCCGGAACGGGGCCGTATTGCGGCGCGGCTCGCCGACGATTTGGAACGCCGCCTACAATCACCGCCAGTTTTGGGACGGGCGTGCGCGCGATCTCGAAGACCAGGCGCGCAATCCCATTCAAGACCAAAACGAGATGGCGCAAGACAGCACCGAGCTGGTGAAGGAATTGCAAGCCACTCCGGCGTACGTGCGGCTCTTCGAAAAAGCTTTTGGCGCCAGCAATGGTTCGACCATCACCTTCGAAAAAACAACCTACGCTATCGCCGCTTTCGAGAGAACGGTGCTTTCGCACAACTCGGCATTCGATCGCTACGCGGCCGGTGAAGTCACGGCGCTCACCCTCAGCGAGCGGCGCGGCCTCAATGTCTTTCGTTCATTGAAAACGCGCTGCTTCGAATGCCACAATTTGCCGGCTTTTGCCAATCCGGATTTCAAAGTCATTGGCGTGCCGGATTTACCGGGGGGTGCGCCGGATTTGGGCCGGGCAGAAATCGCGGGCGCGGGTTATGAACGCGCATTCAAAGTGCCGACCTTGCGCAACGTCGCGCTGACTGCGCCGTACATGCACAACGGCATTTTCAAAACACTCGACGAAGTCATCGACTTTTATGCCGGCGGTGGCGGGCCGGGCCGCGGGCTGGTGGTTCCGAATTTGGATGATAAAATCCGCCAATTCACCTTGCTGCCGGAAGAGAAACAGGATTTGATCGCCTTTCTGCACGCGCTTACGGATGAATCCGCCAAGCCGGAAATTCCTGCGGCCGTGCCGTCGGGCTTGCCGGTGGTGACGCGATTGGAAAACCAATCTATTGAAATGCAAACCTTCCAGGCGCCAACAATATCGGACCGGCCGGTGCGCGTGCGGCGTGAGGGGAAAAGGTTATTGGTGCAACCGGGTGAATCGATTCAAGCCGCTGTGGACGCAGCGCAGGCCGGGGATACCGTCGCGGTGTTACCGGGCATTTACCATGAGGCGTTGACGGTGGAAGTCTCCGGCCTCACGCTTTGGGGCATCGAACAAAACGGCGAGCAGCCGGTTCTCGACGGGCGGAATATTTTATCCGACGGCTTGATCGGCTCCGCAAGTCATTTCGAAATGCGCAATTTTACCGTGCGCAATTACAGCGCCAACGGTTTGATGCTCAATGGCGCGAAACACGTCACATTTCGAGAAGTGGATTGTGAGAACCCGGGCTTGTACGGCCTCTATCCCGTGGAGTGCTTGAACGTTTTGATCGAACGCTGCAGCGTAACCGGGGCCAAAGACGCGGGCATCTACGTCGGGCAATCACGGGACATTGTCGTGCGCGACTGTAAGGCGTATGCGAACGTCTGCGGCATCGAAATCGAGAATTCGATGAATGCCACGGTCGAAAACAATGAGGCGTTTGACAATGCCGGCGGGATTCTGGTATTCCTCTTACCGAACAATCCTTCGAAAATTTCGCAAAATTGCCGCGTGCTCAACAACCGTGTTTACGCCAACAATCACGCCAATTTCGGCGATCCCAACGCGATTGTGAGCCGCGTGCCTTCCGGCACTGGCATTTTGATTCTCGCGGCCGACGAGGTCGAAGTGGCGCACAATGAAATCCGCGACAACCAATCATTGGGGGTCGCGGTCCTGGGCTTGGATCTGTTATTCAGCGCGGGGACGCGTTATGACGTCGATCCGATTCCCGAGCGCTGCTGGATTCACAGCAACACGATGAACAACAATGGTAACCAGCCGGCGGGTATCATCAAGGAAATGGGCTACGCGGGCGCAGATTTGCTATGGGACTTGAGCGGGTACGATAATAGCTGGCATCAACCCGGGGCGAGCAAAATGCCGGCCCTGCTGCCGAACAACTCTTGGCCGGAGCTCGTGCGCCGGGCGAATTGGAGGTTGTGGAAAGTATTGATGAAGTTGGTGGGGTAGGGCGTGCTGAAGGGGGAAAGGGGAAGCGCGATGAGACGAGCGTCCTCTTTCCCTTTCCCCCTTCCCTCTCCCCTTCTCCGCGCGAGCGCGCATAGTCACACGCAATTGTAAATCAAGGCGCTCACGGCGCCGTCAATACTGAAACTTCCTCGTGCTCGCGCTCAAGATCAAGCCGATCAGAATCATGTTGGTCAGCAACGAGGAGCCGCCATAGCTCAAGAATGGCAGCGGGATACCGGTAACCGGCATGATGCCCACGGTCATGCCGGTGTTGATGATCACGTGCACGCCAATGAGGGAAACGCATCCCACCACGATCAGCGACAGAAACTTATTTTTGACTTCCCCGGCGATGAGCAACCCGCGCCACAACAAAGTAAAAAACGTCAACAGAATGATCGTCACGCCAAAGAAACCGAATTCTTCTCCAATCACGGAAAAGATAAAATCAGTGTGTTGCTCGGGTAGAAAACGCAGCTTCGTTTGGGTGCCCTGGACCCAGCCCTTTCCCCAAAATTCTCCCGAGCCAATGGCAACTTGCGACTGCGCAACCTGATAACCGGTGCCGCGCGGATCCTGCTCCAGTCCGAGAAAAATGAGGATACGGGTCCTTTGATAATCATGCAGCCGGTTCCAGAGGCTCGGCGTGATCGCGCCCACAAAGATGTTCAAAATGAAAACTGAAACCAGCACGGACAGACGGCGTTTGGTCAAGAACAGAACGCCGATGATCAAAATCATCGCCGCCAGGAAGCTATAAAAGTGAAAAGCCGAAATGACGGCGAGCACCGGGCTGGCGACGAGAAAAATCACAAAAGGAGACAATCCCGCCCAAAACATGATCGGCAGGTAAATGGCGAGGAGCGTAATGGCGGTGCCCAGGTCTGGTTGTCTGAGAATGAACGCAGCGGGTAACGCGACGAATCCGAACGCGAGGGCGACGTCTTTCACGCGGCTCAAATCGCGTCCTTCCGCAGACAGGAACCTCGCCAGCGCCAGAATCGTCGCGATTTTGGCGACTTCCGATGGCTGAAAATGAACCGGGCCGAAGATGAACCAGCGATGCGCGCCTTTGCCCCCGCCGAAGAACAACACCAATACCAACAGCACGACGCCGACGGCATACAAACCGTACGCGGCGTCATACAGCGTCTTCGTGGGCGCAAGGATCACCGCCGATGCGGCCATGACGCCCAGCAACAACCAAATCACCTGCTTGGAAAAATTGTTTTGCAGGATTTCGGAGGCTTCCTGCATAGAGGTCGCGCTGTAGATCGCCATCAGGCCTGAACATGCCAAAATCAATACACAAACGACGATGATTTTATCGAGCTCGCGCCAGTTTTCTACCGTGCGGGTGAACATAGTTCAGTCTGAAAGCCTGACTTTTTCCGGTTGCGAAACCAGTTTTTGCTGCTCGTATAAGAGCGCAATGATTTTGCGTGCAAACGGCGAGGCATTCGCACCGCCGCCGCCACCGTTTTCCAAAAAAATGCAATACGCAATTTGCGGATCTTCATATGGTGCAAAACCGATATACCACGCGTGCGTATCGCCGTGCGGATTTTGGGCCGTGCCGGTCTTGCCAGCGGAGATCACGCCCGGCACGCGTGCGGACTTTGCGGTGCCGGTAGGACTGTTCACGACCATGTACATGCCGCGTTTGGCCATCGCATAGCTTTCCGGCCTGATGCCCGAAATAAAAAACGAATCGGGCTCGGCGACTTCCTTTTCTTCCTCGAGTTCGGGATCATACGTGCTGCGTTTGATCCGCGGCCTGAAAGTGTGGCCTTCGTTCGCAATGGCCATGGCAAAACAGGCCATTTGCAGCGGCGTGGTAAGCAACTCGCCCTGACCAATGGCGAGATTGAGCATCAGGCCTTTGCTCCAACGCCCGCGACCATAACGCTGGTCCAGATACTCCTGATCGGGCACCAATCCTGTCCGTTCCCCGACCAAATCGATGCCGGTGAGCTCGCCAAATTTGAAGTGTTTGGCGTAATGCGACCAATTCTCCAAGCCGACTTTCAATCCCATTCGATAAAAATAAACGTCGCAGGATTGCTCGATGGCTTGCAACAAATTGACCGTGCCGTGCCCGCCTAGCCGCCAGCAGCCAAAGCTGCGATTGCCCAAACGAAAATAACCCGGACAAAACACGCGCTCATTGGGATCAATCAGGCCGGTTTCCAACCCGGCAATCACCAGTACAATTTTGAACGTCGAGCCCGGCGGATAGGTGCTTTGCACCATGCGATCGTACAGTGGTTTGTCGGGATCATTGCTCAAACGGCCCCATTCTTGCGGCGAGAGCGGCTTGGAAAAAAGATCAGGATCGTAATCCGGCTTGCTCACCAAAGCCAACACTTCGCCATTTTTGCAATTGATCACGATTGCCCCGCCACGGCGATCCGCCATCTCGATCTCCAGCATGCGCTGGAGCGCAGCATCTAAACCGAGCAGGAGATCGGCGCCGGGCTCGGGCGCGCGCGGCTTGAGAAACTTGCTGTCATTTTCATCCAAGTCGCGCACGACGCGGCCAAACGCATCCACCTCAACGTAGCGCCGTCCTTTCTTGCCTCGCAGCAAGGATTCGTATTGGCGTTCGATGCCTTTCTTGCCGATCAAGTCGCCGGGATTGTACTGCTCGCCATTGCTGATCAATTCCGCATCGCTGATCTCGCCGAGGTACCCGAAAAGATGCGGCGCCTTGACGCCGTTGAGATAGGCGCGCCGCGACTCTGCGCGAAAATCGATGCCTGACAATTCCAGCCGGCGTTCGTGCAGCAGGCTCAAGCCGGTGAAATCAATTTGCCGCTCGATTTTAACCGGCATGAAATTCCCGCGCTTGTTGCGGGCGATTTGTTTTTGCAGATCCTCGCTGCTGGTATGAAAGGCCATGGCCAGGAGGTCGTAGGCCGGCGACTTGTTTTTCAATTCCGCAGGAATCGCATAAACGGCATACGCGGGGCGATTGTCCACCAGGATTTCTCCATACCGGTCGCGCAGCAAACCGCGGGGCGACTCGACGTCAACCTCGCGAACACGATTCTTCTCCGATTCCTGCAAATATCTTTCGCCCATATAGAGCTGCACGTAAGCGAAGCGCGCCAGAACCGTGAGCATCAGTGTGCCCAGGCTGGCCGAAAGAATCATGCGTTTGATGGAGTGACTGAGTTCCATTTTTGTGCAAAGACTGTTTCAGTCCCGCTACGGCGGGATTTTATGTTTACGGTGGCCCGGCTGGCAAGATCATCGCCATTCCTCATTCGCGCGCGTTCTGTTTGAACAGATCGGCCCAAACGGTGTGGATAATCACCACGAAGACGACGGTGTAGAGCGCATTGGGAATCACGAAGCGCACCAGCACGTAAAAAAAATTCAGCCCCTCGTCAAAATAATAGATGGTATCGCGAATCAGATGATTTGCCAGCGCGGTAAGCAGCGCGATCGCGATGATCACCTGAAGATCGTGTTTGGTCTTGTTCTTGGCTGCGTATCCAGCCACAAAGCCGGCAATCGATTTGGACAGGGCTTCCAAGCCAAAAAGATGGCTCACCACCGCGTCCTGAAACAAGCCGGTCCAAAAACCGGTGAAGATTGCGACAATCGCGCCGTGCCTGATCGCGGCCACGATCACACCGAGCAGCAAAAAATCCGGCTGAATGTCATCGATGACCAGAAGGGGCGCGGCGATGATCTGCAGCGCCAGGAAGAACGAAAACATCAAAAAGTATTTCGCGACGCGCTTGATCAAATCATTCTCCGCTGCTCAAATCACGTGGCGTCGCTCCGGGATGGTCTTTACGCGCCGTCACCACAAAAACTTCTTCCAATCTGGCTACATTCACCGCCGAGCTCAGAGGCACCGTCAGGAACAACGAAGTCTTCTCCATCTTGGGCTCGGTCACGGTCCCGATACGAATGCCCGGCGGGAAAAGGGCACTGGAGTCCGAGGTCACGATCACGTCGCCGGCGATGACGTCCGCATTGCGTGGCACCCCGGTCATCACCAAGCCGAGATCACCGATCGCGGTGACGATACCGAGCACGCGGCTGCGCTGAGAGCGCGCGCTGACGCTGAAATTACGGTCCAGCAAAAGCTGCACGTGGCTGGTGCGGTGATTGACTTTCAGGATCTTCCCGGCGAGGCCTTCCGGTGTAACCACGGGCATGTTTTCACGGACGCCGTGATCGAAGCCAAGATCGATGATCACGCCCGTGGGCAGGTTGCCCTTCTCACGAGATAAGATATGTGCCGTACGAAATGACAGCGGCATGCGCTCGCGATAGTCGAGCATGCGCCGCAAGCGATGATTCTCCAACAGCGCCTCGCGCAACTGGCTGTTCTCCAGCATCAGACTCGTCGTTCGGCGGCGCAGCGCGTTGATTTCCTCCGGCGAATAATCCTGCCGGCTCCTCCACGCCAGCTGGGATTGCACGGCCGCGTAGCGGTCGATCACGAAGCTGCGGATGGCATCCAACTGCGGCGCATCGTTGTTGAACAGCAACGCGAGCGCGGCAATCACCGCGGCGAACAGGACGAAATATTCCCGGCTCGAAACTAAAAATACGTTGGGACGCTCTAACAATGTTGCTCCACCACTTGGAATGAAACTCTCAATACCTCTTGACCTTCGTCAACACTTTTTGATAGCGCTGAATCGACTCCAAAACCCTGCCCGTCCCGCGCACCACGCAGGTGAGCGGGTCGTCGGCTACGATCACCGGCAAACTGGTTTCGCGGCGCAATCTTTCATCCAGACCGCGCAGCAGAGCACCGCCGCCGGAAAGCGCGATGCCGCGATCCAGAATATCCGCCGACAACTCGGGCGGCGTATTCTCCAGGCAGAGCTTGGTGGCCTCGACGATCGCGTTCACGGATTCGGCCAGCGCTTCTTGCACTTCCATCGAGGTCATTTCCACGGTCTTAGGAATACCGGCAACGATATCCCGGCCGCGTACGCTGATGGAGGTTTTGTCATTGAAAGGCGCCGCCGAGCCGAGCGTACACTTGATGTGCTCGGCCGAATTCTCGCCGATCAACAAGTTATAATTGCGTTTAAAGTGCTGAATGACCGCCTCGTTCATCTCGTCGCCGGCAATGCGAATCGAAATGTGATTCACAATGCCGGAAAGCGAAATCACCGCAATTTCGGTGGTGCCGCCGCCGATGTCGATCACCATGCTGCCCACCGGATCTTCGATCGGCAGGCCGATACCGATGGCAGCGGCCATGGGCTCATCAATCAAATAAACTTCGCGAGCGCCGGCATGTTCCGCGGAATCACGCACGGCACGCTTCTCAACTTCGGTCACGCCGCTTGGAATGCTGATCGCGATGCGCGGCCGCCACAAGCGCGTGGCCTGTACGCGCCGGATAAAATGCCGGATCATGGCTTCCGCCAGCTCGAAATCGGCGATCACGCCGTCCTTCATCGGACGGACGGTAATGATCTCGTGCGGGGTGCGGCCCTGCATCTCTTTGGCGCCGTGCCCGTAGGCAACGATTTCCTGATCCGCTTTTCGAATGGCAACAATGCTGGGTTCATTCACCAAAATTCCTTTACCACGTACATAGACAAGTGTGTTGGCCGTCCCCAAATCCATGGCAATGTCCGTGGAAAACAAATTTTGAAAATTAAAATTCATTACCTCTGCCTTTCGTGACCGAGTTTCTCTCAAATGAAGATATTTTTCTTCCGACCGCACAACGCGGACGAGCCCTGCAGGGCCCTTAAGTGGCCGAATCCAAATAAGTTGTTTGTCTGGTCGCCTAATGTCGAAAATGCCGCAAACCCGTGAAAATCATGGTCATGTCATGACGGTCTGCCGCAGCAATAACTTCCGCGTCGCGCTGCGCCCCGCCGGGTTGAATGACCGCCGTTGCACCGGCCGCAGCCGCGGTTTCAACGCCGTCCGCGAATGGAAAAAACGCGTCGCTGGCCATGGCCGTGCCCATTAAGTCCAGGCCAGCGGCCTGGGCTTTTGTTATCGCGAGTTTGACGGAATCGATACGGCTCATTTGCCCGGCGCCGAGGCCGAGCGTACGGTCTTCCCTGCAAAAAACAATCGCATTCGATTTGACCCAGCGCACCACCTGCCAGCCGAATAGCAGGGCGGCGGTTTCTTGCGCTGAGGGCGGGCGCAGAGTAACAACTTTGAATAGTTCGCCCTCTTCGCGCGCCAGGTCGCGCTCCTGTGCCAGGATCCCGCCGGCAATATTCTTGAGCTCGAATCCGGGCGGCGCAGTGCCGGTGGTTTCGGGCATCTGCAGCAAACGTAAATTCTTCTTGTCCGAAAATATCTGCAATGCCTCGACGCTGAAAGACGGCGCGAGCACCACTTCCGCGAACACTGCCGTTATCTTTCGTGCAGTTTCACCGTCGACTTCGCGATTGCAGCCGACAATTCCGCCGAATGCCGCAACCGGATCGGCAGCCCGGGCTTTTTCATAGGCCTGCGCCAGCTTCTCACCGGTGGCGACGCCACTGGGATTGGCGTGTTTGATGATCACGCAACTGGGCGCGCGAAAGCTGCGCACGATTTGCAGCGCAGCGTCGGCATCGGCAAGGTTATTGTAAGAGATTTCTTTGCCCTGCAATTGCTGGGCGCCGGCAAAACCCGCTTCACGGCTGAGATAGTCACGATAGAACGCAGCACGCTGATGCGGATTTTCACCGTAGCGCAAATCCCGCACCTTGTCGAACCCTAGCGCCAATTGGTCGGGAAGTTCGGCCGCAGGTTCTTGTGCATGCAGGTAGGCTTGAATCTCACTGTCATAAACAGCAGTGTGTGCAAACGCCGCAGCCGCAAGCTTTCGTCGCGTCTGGAGCGAGAGCGCACCGTGATTACTTTGCAATTCACCGGTCACCTCGGCATACTGCCGGGGCGCGGTGACCACTGCCACGTCGGGAAAGTTTTTGGCCGCTGCACGAATCAGGGCCACGCCGCCAATATCGATGTTCTCCAAAGCCTCGGCCAGCGCAGTTCCCGGGCGAGAGATCACTTCACGAAAAGGATACAAATTCACCACGACCAGATCGATCAGGCGAATGCCGTGGGTCTCGAGCTCCTCGAGGTGCGTTCCTACTTCCCGCCGCGCCAGCAGGCCGCCGAAAATCTTTGGATGCAAAGTTTTCACCCGGCCGTCGAGAATTTCCGGAAAGCCGGTAACGTCTTCAAGCGAGGTGACTTTGAAGCCATGGTCTAATAAAAAACCCGCCGTACCGCCGGTGGCGATCATTTCGATTCCATGCGCGGCGAGAGCGGAGGCCAGTTCCCGCAGGCCGGTTTTGTCATGCACGCTCAGGAGCGCGCGCTTGATGATAGACATCTATCTAAGGCCATCAACTCATTGAGCGCAGAATAAACTTCTGAGATCTGCGCCGTTTTAAGGTAACAGTGCACTAGTCCGTTCGAATCAAAACGCGCCTACCCAGGATTTGCACCCGATCTTCCGCAAACAATTGCAAAGCTTCCGGCAAAATCTGATGCTCTATTTCCAACACGCGTGCCGCCAGCGTATCAGGCGTATCTTCATCCAACACCGGCACACAGCGCTGCACAATCGGCGCGCCGGTATCGTATTCCTCCTCCACGAAATGCACGGTTGCGCCGCTGACCTTGCAGCCATGATGCAAGACCGCTTCATGCACTCGCCGGCCGTACATGCCCTTGCCACCGAAGCTAGGCAGCAACGCCGGATGAATATTGATGACGCGGCCGCGATACGCTTGAATCACCTGGCCGGGAACTTTCCGTACGTAACCCGACAAAACGATGAAATTCGCGCGATGGCTTTGCAGGGTTGCGAGCAAATCGGCGGCAAAAGTCTCGCCAGCAGATGCCGCTCGGGCATCGATCACGGCGGCGGCAACGTTGGCCGCTTGTGCAATCTGCACAGCCTCGGCCTCGGGATTGTCCGCAACCAGCACTGCGACGCGAGCCTGCAATCTGCCCTGGTGAATGGCGCGCAAAATCGCTTGAAAATTGGAGCCGCGGCCGCTGGCAAAAATGGCAAGATTAAGTTGCACGATTCAACTTAAAACGATCAGTGTATCTGAAAAAATGGAATTGCATGCGCCCGCCTATGCCCTTAAACGACTGCCGCTTCCGCAATCGCCACGCGTGTGCGCCTGGCGGATACTTCCAGCTCTGCTCGTACGCCGATGGGCATGGTGTATTTCACGCGGCCGTGGCCGTAATCCAGATGGGCCAGCGCTGGAATCTTCAAGGGCTTGACGAAGTCGCGCATCAAATCGTCCATCGTCAACGACGGTTCGCCGTCCGGCGGCGTGCAATCCGTGGTTTGTCCCAGCAGAAAGCCGGCCATTTTTTTGAATAGGCCGAGCTCGCGTAACTGCACAAAATAACGATCCCATTTGTATACGGCTTCGCCGACGTCTTCGACAAAAAAAATGCTGCCCGCGACACCAGGCATATGTCGCGACCCGGCTATGGGCGCGATCAATGACAGGCATCCTCCGAGCAGCCGACCACGGACCCGACCGTGGTAAACGGCCTCATAACTTTCGCCGTTTGGACGCACCAACTCGCCAAAGGCCTGCGGGGAGCTGATCACTCTCCAAAAGCTTTCTTCAGTGAAGGGATCGAGCCCTCGTCCCATCTCCGCGGCGACCATCGGGCCGGAAAATGTTATCAAGCCGGTGTGGCGAAAGATTGCCAATTGCAAAGCGGTCAAATCGCTGTAACCGACGAAGATCTTCGGATGGCGGCGAATCGCATCGTAATCAATCCGTGGCAATAAGCGCGGCGTGCCATATCCCCCACGCGCGCAGATAATCGCTTTGATGCGCCGATCGCGAAACATGCCGTTGAAATCCCGGGCGCGCTGTGCATCCGTGCCGGCGAGATAACCATGCTTTTCAAAAATGTAGCGACCGAGCTTGATACGATAGCCCAGGCCTTCCAGATAGCGCACGCCTGCGTCGAGCAGCTCCGGTTTCATCGGGCTGGCGGGTGCGATGACACCGATGACGTCACCAGGGCGCAAACGAGGCGGTTTGATTACGTGCGCCAAAGTTGTCCCGCTGAGTTGTGGCCCTTCATTTCTGAATCATGAATCATGATACGCCAATCAACACCGCTGCCAACAATCAGGATACCAATACCGGCAATTGCCGCCTACTCCAAGCTTGCTGTGGCGGGCGCCGGGGCTCATGCTCCGGCACTTCACCCAGCAGATCATATTCCTGCGCGGCCTTGATGAAAACGGGATAAAACTCTCCGGTTTTGAATTGCCCGGATGCTCCGGAAATGATCACGCGATGATCGATCTCCGGGCAATCCCATTCCGTACGGCCGTAATACACGCTTTGGCGCGCGTCATATTCTTCAATCAGAACGCGCAACACCCGCCCGATTTGGCTTTCATTCCAGGCGGCGGCGACTTCGCTTTGCGCTTGCATCAGCAAATCACAGCGCTCGCGCTTGATTTCTTCCGGCACCTGTTCCAGGAAAGTGAATGCCGGCGTGTCTTCCTCCTGCGAATAGGTGAATACGCCCATGCGCTCGAAGTGGCCTGCCGCCACGAAATCATATAACTCCTGAAAATCTTCTTCGGTTTCGCCGGGAAAACCGCTGATCAGCGAAGTGCGGAGCACGAGCCCGGGAATGGTGCGATGCAGGCGCTGAATCAATTCTTCCGTGAATTGGCGGGTCACGCGGCGCGCCATGCGCTTGAGCATGCGATTGGAGACATGCTGGATCGGCATATCGACATATTTGGCGATCTTGGGCTCGCCGGCTAGCGCCGCGATAATTTCGTCATTCATGTGATAGGGGTACGCGTACATCAAACGGAGCCATTCGATGCTGTCCACCTGGCAGAGCGCGTGCAGCAAAGCCGGCAGTTGTTGCTGGCCGTTCAAATCGAGGCCATACTGCGTGGTGTCCTGCGCCACCAGAATCAATTCCTTCACCCCTTGTGCAGCCAGGAGGCGCGTTTCTTTCACCAACTCGGGGATAGGCGTGCTGCGAAATCTGCCGCGAATGCCTGGAATGGCGCAGAACGTGCAGGGATGCTCACAGCCTTCGGAGATTTTGAGATAGGCGTAATGCCGGGGTGTCAGCAGTTGCCGTTCGCCGAGCAATTCGTATTTCAAGCGCAATTGCTGAGCGATGCTTTTGACGATAACCGGCAAATCGCGGTTGCCGAAATAGGCATCGACTTCCGGGATTTCCCGGCGTAAATCCGGAGCGTAGCGTTCCGACAGACAACCGGTCACGAAAACACGGCGCACGCGGCCGTTTTTCTTGAGCTTGACCGCCTGGAGAATGGTATCAATAGATTCTTCTTTGGCCGATTCAATAAAGCCGCAGGTGTTGATGATCACGGCTTCAGCTTCGTGCGGTTGATCGACAAATTCCACACCGCAGGCTTGCAGCCCGCCCTGCAAAAACTCGGAATCAACGATATTCTTGGGACAACCGAGGGTGATGAGCTTGATTTTCAAACAACGCCTTTCTCTTGCAAATGGAATGACGGGGCGCGCATTCTTCAATTCGGCCGCGCGTTGGGCGGCGCAAACAATGCGTCCACAAACTGCGCCGGATCGAACGGCTGCAAATCGTCGATTCCTTCACCAACGCCGATGAAACGCACGGGAATGTTCAGTTTATCTTGAATCGCGAAAATAATTCCGCCCTTAGCCGTGCCGTCTAATTTTGTGACCACCAATCCCGTCACCCCGGCGGTGGCGAAGAACGCTTCGGCCTGGCGCAGCCCGTTCTGGCCAGTATTCGCATCGAGCACCAGCAGCACTTCGTGCGGGGCCTCGGGGAAGATGCGCTTGATCACGCGTGCCATCTTCTTCAACTCTTCCATCAAATTGCTCTTGGTATGCAATCGGCCGGCGGTATCGACGATAACAATATCCATGCGCCGTGCTAGGGCGGCTTGCATGGCGTCGAACACCACGGCCGCCGGATCCGCACCCGCGCTGGTGCGTACGATATCGACTTCCGCGCGGCGCGCCCAAATTTCGAGCTGATCTGCCGCCGCGGCGCGAAACGTATCTGCGGCTGCCACCAGCACCGATTGCCCGCGCTGGCGGAATTGATTCGCAATTTTCGCGATGGTCGTGGTCTTCCCCACGCCGTTGACGCCAACCACCATCACCACGAACGGCCTGGCCGGCAGGGTGAAAAAATCGGGGCGGGCTGTTTTGGCGGCGCCGCGTTGTAATTGTAAACGATCGCGCAAAAAAGCCTTCATCTCCGCGCCGACGGCCTCGCGTGAAGAGGCAGCGCCCAGCGCGATGCGGCCGCGCAAATGTTCGATCAAATCATGGGTAACGTCATAGCCCAAATCGGCGGACACGAGCGCGCTTTCCAGCTCTGCTGCGATCGCTTCATCCAGCCGCGCTTTGCCGGTTACCAGTTGCACGACGTTGTCAACGAATCCCTGGCGGGTTCTGTGCAAACCAGCTTTTAGTTTTTCAAAGAAAGAGGCCATAAACCAACAGGCAAAATATTGTTACTGCGAGATGGAGCACCGGCAGGAACCGAGACGAAGGAAGGCGATTATCGTCTTATTTCCATCACGAAACGATGCACATAGCTCGCAATGGAAATAAAAAAGATGCAGACCATGGTCCAAAAGAACGGCCATTTCACCGCTTGTACGTCCAGAACAAACGTCAAAAGCACGAGGGCCATGGCCGAGACCGTCACTTTGCCATACCAGTTGGATTCGGGTACCTTGTGCTGCCGCGAAGTCATCAATAAACCAAGCGTTATGATAATGAAATCACGGCTAAGAATCAATAGTAAAAACCAGAGGGGAAAGTCGCGAAACAGGGTGAGATAAATGGTCACAGCGCCAACGCTGATTTTGTCCATGAGCGGGTCGATGATGCGGCCCAATTCGGACTGCTGCCGCAGCTTGCGTGCCAGGAAGCCGTCCCACCAATCGGTGGCGCCGGAGAGTAAAAGAAAGCCGGTGGCGATCCAATTGCCGCGCGGGGTGTTTTGATGCAAATAATAAAGCGCGGGGAGGAGAAACAGCAAGCGGGAAAAGCTCAGGAAATTGGAGATCGTCCAAACGCGATTGCGCTCGGCGGTGTCTCGGAGAGCAATCATTTTTCGTGATGATGATGAGGTTCGATGCGAGAGCGCACCTCATGCGAGCGTGATGACTTCGAACAGAATGAGCGTGACGCACAAAACTCGAAATGCGATCAAATAATTTCGCACGGCGCTCGCTAAATTCGGATCATGCAATTGCGCGCGCTTGTATTTCTTGATACATTCTCTGCGCGCTTGCCACGATTTGATCGGGCCGACAAATACTGCGGGCGGCAGGATGTGCGCATGAATCTTCAAGCATTGAATGGACAAATATACCAAAGCCGTGAATCCGGCCAGCATCAGAACTTGCGAAACAATGTCTTTCATTTGAAATCAATCGTTTTCCCCTGACCGGCTTCGCCTGGCGCTGCGCCGGAATACCTGCGGCTTTGCCTCACTCCGCGCGCAAGCTGGGATATTTCAATCCGAAGCGGTGCTGATAATACCATTTGGAAAAAAAGAAAACGAAGGCCAATACCAGCAAATATTGCCAAACTTTAACGCCAATCGCAAGCGCCAGGAACAAAATCGGAAATTTGATGGCACGCGAAACGTCACACCGGCGTTGTTTGAGCGTCGCCCAAAAGAAGAACGGAGCGGCAATCAACGCGGGATAGAGAATGATCGGGTCGCTCACCCAAAATGCGGCAAAGATCGCCAGCCCTTCCAAAATCGCGCCTGCAAAAACAGTCGCACGCCAGCCGAACTTTACCCCGAAGGTCAATTTGTTGGTTTCGGCGTCGCCTTCGACGTCCAGCAAAGTCGTGTACAAATAGACGGCGGCAACGGCCAGCGCGTACGGCAAGGCGTGGCGCAAAGCCAGCAGCGAATCCGTTTCCACCGACCACCAGCCTGCGGTAAAAATCAAAACCGCGCCCCACGCATTGGCGAAGAGACCCATGAACGGACGATCTTTCCATTGAAACGGGGCAACACTGTAAAAAATTCCCGTGCACAGAAAGATCACGCTGAAAAGGATCGCCATCGCCGGGCTGTGCCATACCGCGGCGGCGAGGCCGGCGGCGGCGAGCGCGATCATTTCACCCCACGCGGCGGAAAGCGGAATATGATGCTGCGCAATCAAAAACAGCTTGTGGTTGCGCGCATCGGTGTCGCGATCGCAGATTTGATTGAGAATATAAGCGCTGCCCATTAACAACGTCAGGAAGGCGAGCAGCCAAATCGAATTCCACGCCATACCGGTCGTAGCGCCGTTTTTGCCGGCGGGGGCAAAACGATGATAGGCGAAATAACCCGCCGCATAAACCGTCCAAACCGGAAGGAACAACGTCGGACGCAAAACGAACACATAATCGAAGAATTTCACAATCCTATGTATCCTCACCGATGACCTCATCCGCTTCCTGCGGAGGCGTGCGGATTTCATGCTTGAAGTTGGCGAAGCGCCGGCACACTATTCCCTTAGATTCTGGCCAGGGCGAGCGAAGTCGAGCCGGAAAAACAGCATGCGACAGCCCTCAGGGTGACGCTATCTATTCAGCGCCTTACTTCGGTTTTGCAGAGTTTGTACCACAAGAAACTGCAAGAGTCATTGATTTCCGACCGGAAAACGGCCCTTTCGGGTTTGCGACTTACGAGTATCGATCTGCGATCGTCAATCACCGATCGTCAATCTAAAATCGGAAATCACCTAGTTTCCTGGAAGGGTGACCGTGCACGAGCCTAGCCGCTTGTCGTCTTGCCGGTAGCCGTCGCGACAGAGAGCGGCGACGCCGGCTTGGCTTTGGCGTGTCCGTTCGTACGCTCATATGAAAACTTATCCATCAAATCCTCTGGCATGAGTGGATACTTGCCCGTGAAACACGCGGTGCAGTAACCGCCCTTTTCGTGCGGCACGGATTTCAGCAAGCCCTCGAGTGAAAGGTATTCGAGGCTATCCACTTCGAGATACTCTTTGATTTCTTCGATGGATTTATTCGCCGCGATCAATTCCTTTTTGGTCGGGAAGTCCATGCCATAGTAGCACGGCGAAAGGATGGGCGGCGAGCTGATACGTACATGTACTTCCTTTGCACCCGCCTTGCGCACGAGCCGAACCAAATTCTTGAGCGTCGTGCCGCGCACAATGGAATCTTCCACGATCACGACACGCCGGCCGTTGAGCACGCCTTGCACCGGATTGAATTTGATGCGCACGTTGAAATCGCGCACGCTTTGCTCGGGATGAATGAACGTCCGCCCGATGTAATGATTGCGAATCAAGCCGATCTCGAATTTGATTCCCGAGTTACGGGCAAAGCCCAGCGCAGCGGTGTTGGAGGAATCGGGTACGGAGATGACCATGTCCGCCTGGGCCGGTTTTTCATTGGCGAGGTTCTTTCCGAGGCGGCGGCGCGCGCGATCGACATTTTCATCAAAGATTTTGCTGTCCGGTCGTGAGAAATATACGAATTCGAAGATACAGGCGGCGCGCTCTGCTTTTTCTTCGAGACGATCCGTGCGCATGCCGTTGTGATCGAACATTACGATCTCCCCGGGCTCGACTTCGCGCACGTACTTGGCGTCCATCAAATCAAAGGCGCAGGTCTCGGAGGCAATCAACCAGGTCTGGCGCTTTCTGCCGATATTCAACGGCCGCCAGCCGCGCGGATCGCGCACGGCGATCAATTTTCGACGCGTCAAAATCACCAAGGAATACGCGCCCTGCAAACGCCGGAAGGTGTCTTTGATGCGTCCGACGATGTCCGTCGCATCGGATTTGGCCATCAGATGTAAAATCAGCTCGGTGTCGCTGGAGGTTTGAAAAATCGAGCCCTGGTCTTCCAATTCTTTGCGCAATACGCCGGCATTGATGAAGTTGCCATTGTGCGAAACCGCCATCATGCCGTGCTTGAAATGCACGATGAAAGGCTGCGCGTTTTGCAACATGGTCGAACCCGTGGTGGAGTAACGATTGTGCCCGATCGCGAGCTCGCCCGGCAGCCGGTCGAAAACTTTGTCGTCGGCGAAAACATTCGTCACCAACCCCATGCCGGCGTGGCGGTGCAGGTTCTCGCCGTCGCTGGCGACAATGCCTGAGCTTTCCTGGCCGCGGTGTTGCAGCGCATACAGCGAAAGATAGACCAGTTTGGCAGCTTCACGATTGCCATACACGCCGACGATGGCGCAATTCGAACGTGGTTTGTCCAGCATATTATGCTCTGCACGAGATGGCATGAGATCATATCCAATTTTGTTGAGGGTTTTCACAAGGCCGCTCCCGATATAGTGCGTTGGGAATCCAGTACTCTTCTAGAATTTGCATCGCAAAATCTTGGTACGCAGAGCCTTCGCCAAAGGCAAGCGTCTCCAAGAACGCTGCGATAACCGCCTCTTGCTCCATCGAGAGCGAGCCGAGCCGCGGTGGCTCACGATCGGGAGGGCGGAGGGACCAGAGTAAGGCGTCGATGGCCATTGTTCCCGGGGGTTCACTTTGCAAGTGGCGGAGCGCGTAGTCGATGAGCCGCGGGAGATAATGGCGCCACGAAGCGGCATCGAGGTGAGCCAGCCCTGAAGCGGCGTACTGCTCCAGATAACCGTCCGTGGGGCCGTCCACCACCGGATCATAGCGGGGCGGGTTCGTGTAGCGATCAACGGCGTCGCCGCCGCGGAGCGTCATCGGTGGAACAATTTCAATGTCGGCATGGAACAACTCGAGTGTCCGTCTCCTGATCTCGTCTGGCATTCTGCTGCTCTCCTATAGCGCGCCTGACGTGCATTCCTCGAGCGGAATATCCTCATCTGCTCAACAGTACGGCAGCAAATGCAATGCCCAGCGCATCCGCAACAATATCCTTGAAGCTTGGCGTTCCTCGTTTGGAAACGCCGTCATAGATCTCTTTTGCAACTCCCAGCGCCAAAGTGCTCGCAATCGCAATACCGAGGCTTTGCGTGTGTGATTGCTCCAATTCGCCGTGCAAGACGTAATATTGCGCGCCCGCTACAAACGCGCTGGCGGCAAAATGATCGAATTTATCTTTCCCCAGCCATTGGTCCTGGCCCTGCGATTTCGATACGATCGCGTTGGAATCCGTCAAAGCCACGCCGGACTGTGCCGAGGCCATCTGCGTAGCGCCCAGCAAGACTATGACAAACGTCGCAACTTTCCACAATCGCATTTTATCAATTCCCCAACAGAATTCAAAGCCGAATTTGCAAACGTAAGGCAAACCGCGTGTCTGGCGGCATCGCTGCGCCGGCATTGTGCTCCTGCAAAGATGGGCTTTCGTCGAAATCCGCCAGCTGCCCATCCACGTAGGCATCCAGCATGCTCAACAAGATGGTACCGGCCAAAAACCAGTAGGCTTGATTGCGATAGTCTTGGTAAATGAATTTCTCCTCGGGGGTTGAGGCTTTTTTGGCCCGCATGTCCCAATAAATCGCCGTCCCGATTTCGCCGACTTCCGCCGCCATTGCCAGTGCCGCCTTGATTTTCTGGCCGTTGTAATACTGCCCCCAGCCGGGAATCGCGAGAGAACGAAACGCCGCGCCGGTGGGATTTTTCTTTTTGATCACCGGTTTCGGGACCGCCGCAGCACTGTCTACGTTTGATAGCTGCAACGAATCCTGTGATGCGGTCTGCGCAAGAACCGGAACGCTCAATAACATCACCAGCAAAAGTAGATGACGCGGAATACGCAAAGTATGTCTTTGCGAAATCTTTGCGTCTCTGCGTCTTTGCGTGCGCTTTTCCTTTTGGGTACGGCCACTTAAGGGCCCTTCAGGGCCTGTCCGCGTTAGGAAATGGTCTCTCAACATGTGGCCAGAAAAATCTGCTCGCTCAACCCACCATTGCAATCGTTTCAATTTCAATTTTCGCACCGCGCGGTAAGGCGCGCACTTCGACCGTGGTGCGCGCGGGTGGATTTTGGGGAAAGAATTCGCGATAAGTTTCGTTCATTGCCGCAAATTCGCCGAGATCGGTCATGAACACCGTGGCTTTCACGACATTCGCCAACGAACTGCCGGCGGCAGTCAATATCGCCTTCACGTTCTCCAAGGTGCGCCGCGTTTGTACCCTAATATCGCCTTCGATCATTTGTCCCGTGGCCGCATCGAGCGCCACCTGGCCGGCCGTGAATAAAAGACTCCCACCGGGAATTCTAATACCTTGGCTGTACGGCCCAACGGCCGCTGGAGCTTGCGTGGTTTTGATGACTTCTCTCATAGCGACTCCATTTGGTTTTGATGTAAGAGAGTGTGGTGGAGGGCGTGGAGCAGAGGGCATGGAGCAGAGGGCGGAGGGCATGGGGCGGAGGGCATAGGGCATAGGGCATAGGGC
>JBOHQX010000205.1:0-20754 GCA_050732395.1 bacterium | reverse complement strand
GGATTCATTTGATTTTTTGGGTTTTTCAGCAGACCCTATTTATTTCAAGGAGAGGAGCAGTGAAAATGCGGCTTGCGGTGATCTCATTAACGGTCGGGCTGTTGGCCAGCTCGGTCTGCGCACAAAGTCGTTCCACTGATTTTTACTATACCGGCACGAAAAGACCGGGCTTTGCCTTCGCCGAAATTGTCACCATCAACACGTTCATCTGGGCGTGGGGGCACTACGTCCTCGATGGTTATTGGACCAACATCAGTTGGAAGACCGCGGAAGAGAGCATGCGCCACGGCTTCGAGTGGGACCCGAATCAATTCTTCAACAACTTCTTCAGCCATCCTTATCACGGTAACACCTATTTCAATGCGGCGCGCACGAATGGCATGAACTTCTGGGAATCGAGCGCCATGGCCATGGCCGGCAGCGGCATGTGGGAGATGTTCATGGAGAGCGAGTTCCCGGCGTTCAATGACTGGGTGATGACCACGCTCGGCGGGATCGCCTTGGGCGAGGGCACGTTTCGATTCTCTTCGCAAGTGTTGGACGATCGCGCCGCCGGCTGGGACCGCGTGTGGCGCGAAGCGCTCGGCTTTGGCCTGAATCCCGTTGGCGGCTTCAATCGTCTGGTGAGCGGGCAGATGTTCCGGCGCAGTTCGACGCTGGATTACATGCGCAACCCAATCAATGGCTTCGTTGCGATTGGCGGTCGCGGCACCTCGAACAGCGAGAATGCCGACAAAGTTCCGGCAAAGCCCACCTATGAATTGCTGATGACTTATGGCGAGCCGTTTAAGGACGAAGGCAAGCGCAGGCCCTTCGATTACTTCACATTTCGCGTCTGGTTCAACCGCGGCAAAGACGTAACCGATGGCGATGCGACGCCGAATCTGATTATTCTTGAGCGCGGCGTGCTACTCGGTAAAAACTATTCAGGCGGTGGCGGACAGCAGCATCTGCTGGGGCTGATGCAAAACTACGACATGCTAAATAATGAAGTGGTCAAGATCGGCGCGCTGTCGCTGGGCGGCGCTCTCATGTCGAAATTCCCCATGGGCGGCGGCTTTGATCTGGTTACCATTCCGCAGCTCGGGGTGATCGTCCTGGGCGCGAGCAATACTGAGTATATCGACCCGGGAACGGAAGAAAAAGGACGCACCTATAATTACAGTACGGGCTTCAAAGGCGGCCTGGTCACCCAATTGCACCACCGGCGCTATGGCAGTTTCCTGCTCAGCTACAACTATTGGGGCCTCAACACTGTGGAAGGCGCCCCGGGCTCTGAGCGACTGCACGTAGTGGACGCCTACTACAAAATCCCCGTATGGAAGGATTTCGGCCTCGGCGTGGAAGGCTTTCTGTACCACCGCAACGCCAACTATGATACATTTCCGGACGTGTCCAAAGAAGCTTACGGCTTCCGCGGGATGCTGACGTATGATTTTGGAGGATCGGAACAGTAGCAGAGCAAGAGACAATAGATACGATTCGTTACACGTTACACGTTACACGTGTAAGGTGTAACGTGTAAGATGATTGGAGCAGCGGACGCTATTTTATACTGCAATTACTGAGGCTTGCCATGAAAAAAACTCTCCTTCTTGCCCTGCCTTTGCTGCTTGGTGTTTCTGCGGGCTGGGCGCAAGAAATACAATACAAACCTGATTTTGAAGTCACGCTTGTCGGCGGATATCAGTTCGGCGGCTCGATGGACGAGACCGTCAAGCACGAGGGTGTGAGTATTTTGGGTGAGTCGCTGGGGATCAAAGGGTCCGAGTTCGCCGGCGTGATTGTCAACTACCGTCTCGGCCCAGAGCTGCTGCTCGAGCTTTCTTATGACCGGCAGTTCACGACGCTGGATTATCACGACGCCAATGGCGTCAACGTCACCAAACTCGCGGACTTAAATGTAGACGTCTATCACGCCGGCTTAATGTACAACTGGGCCTCGGGAGAAGTGCAGCCCTACGTGGGCGGCACCATCGGCATGACCAGCATGACGCCGAATCAGGACCTTTCCAGTGTGCGTCGTTTTTCCGTTGCGCCGGTATTGGGCCTCAAAGTTTTTTCCAGCCAACATTTTGCGTTTCGTTTCCAAACGCGGCTGCTGGTGACCAGCATGCCGAAAGACCAGCATTACTTTTACGATGGCTATCAGCACACGCTCAATTCTTATATGATTCAAATTCACTTCATGCTGGGAGTCACCATAGGACTCTAAATGAAGCAAGGAATTGGATAGATGGATCAATGGATTGGTGGATTGAACTGATCTAACTGTACAGAACGCCATCGATCCAACAATCCAGCCATCCACCAATCTAGCGTTGACATTTCTTGCATAAATCGCCGGCGCTGAATGGTTTCAAGCGTCCGGGTCTAGGGTCGAAGGCGATGATGCAGGCCAGGTCATGACGTGAAAGTTGCAGGAGAGAATACCAGATTGAGAACCAAGGCAGGAATTCCAAGCCGGCTGAGTTTCACACTATCCCTAACGGGGCTGTTCAGCCTCGTCGCTACCATCGTGGTTTATGGTCAGCAAATTTCCGACGTGCTCCGCGTCTCGCGGCCGAGATTGCATTTCAATACCCAATCAAAAGACTTCAACTTGGGCTACAAATATGAAGGCATCAACACCGGGTCGCGTTCATTCATACAAGCCTTGGCCGATCGTGCCGACCCGATTGCGAAAGCGCTTGGCCTCACCTTTATAGAATAAGATTCTGAAGATTTCGCCCACGGAAAAGGAGCTCCCACGGGATAAAAATCTTACTTCGATTGGATTTCCCAGAGAACCTATGATTAAGAAACCCATCCACCGGCTGTTTTTTCTTGTTACCCTGTGTGCTGCTCCTGGGACATGCCTTGCGCAGCAGCAGTGGGAAGGCGGCCTAGAGTTGTACGGCAATATTGTTCCGGATGAGCCGTTTAGCCTCACGCCAATCGTCAACTACAACAGTGACCTTCTTTATATTGAAGCGCGTTACAATTACGAAGAGATGCACTCGGCGTCGCTGTATGTGGGCAAGTTTTTCTCCAAAGAGGGCAAGCTTTCCTTCGACTTCGCCCCGCTGCTGGGCATCGTTGCCGGCGATTTGAACGCGGGCTCGGTTGGAGCGAGTATCGAGCTGCGACTGGGAAAGTTGCAATGGTCAATCTTGCCGCAATACACTTTTTCCTGGAACGGCAAAACAGAAAACTTCTTTTATAGCTGGTCCGAGCTGACTTTTGCAGCTTCGGAATGGCTTTACCTTGGCCCGGCGGCTCAACGCACCAAGCTGTTTGAATCGCCCTTTGAAGTGGATAGTGGCATGACGCTCGGGTTCAATCTCAAGCAATGGTCGATGCAGCTTTATTGCTTCAATCCCTGGAATGACGGGCGCTATTTCTTGATCGGTATGTTTTATCGCTATCATTGACGTCATCACGCTGTTCAATTCATTCTGGCGTTTTAAATTCAAGAAATCTATTTCTACAGAAGGAAAAAGCCATGAAAAAATCCCTGTTACTGCTGTTCGCGTTGGTCACGAGCGCGGCCCATGCACAGAACGACGTGGACAGTTTCATCGAGCTGCTGCGTTCGGAAGTCAGCACCAATAAGAAGGCGATTGTCACCGCGGCGATGGATTTTACCGACGCCCAGGCCTCCGTGTTCTGGCCCATCTATCGCAACTATGAGTTTGATCTCAACAAGCTCGGCGACGCGCGCGTTGCCACGATCAAGGAATACGCGGACAACTACGAGAAGATGACGGATGCGAAGGCCAAGGAACTGGCGGAAAAAGCCTTCAAGTATCAAGAGGACCGGCTCAAATTGCGCAAGAAGTATTTCAACGAGCTCTCTAAAGCGTTATCGCCGACCTTGGCTGCAAAATTCGCGCAGGTGGATAACCAGATTCAATTGTTGATCGACATGCAAATTGCCTCGGAACTTCCGCTGATCGAGAAGCCGGAAAGCGCGATGAAATAAGCGCGAAAGATGTGAGCATCCTTTTCGGCCTAATATGGTGCCGGCGCGGAAAGGATTCCTCCTGGATGACATGGACCAGGAGATGGTCCCAAAGGAGAGTTGCCAACGGAAAAAAACACACCAGCTTGCGTGCCCGAACCCAGCGCATTCGCATCTAAAATGGAGTTGAGCAATGAAAGTCGTGCTTACCAATACCGCCGCAGCGGATGGCGAACGCATTGCGCGCAAGCTGGTGGAAGAGCATGTCGTGGCCTGCGTCAATCTTTATCCCGTTCGCAGCGTGTACTTTTGGAAGGAACAAGTGCATCTCGACGAGGAGGTGATGCTGATCATGAAGGTCGGCCAGGAAGGCGTCGATCGTTTGCAACGGCGTTTGCGCGAGTTGCATCCCTATGAGCTGCCCGAATTTGTAGTACTGGAGGTCGATGTGCAAGCGTCTTCGCGTGCATACGTTGATTTTGTTCGTCAGGGCACACAGCGCGAAATCCCATAAGCGAACAATATTTCGAATTTCAATTCGAGGTGAATATGAAATTCTTCAAAACTACCCTCATTGGCGGCGTCTTGTATCTCGTGCCGATCATTGTGCTGTTGGCAATCATTGGCAAGGCGCACCAGATTGCAAGCAAGCTCGTCGAGCCACTGGCGGCCAATTTTCCGGAAGGATTATTCGGCTTCGGGGCGGTGAGACTATTGGCCATTAGCGCGCTCGTGCTCTTTTGTTTTCTGGCCGGCTTCTTCGCAAGAACCAACGCCGCCAAGCGCTTCGGCGACTGGCTGGAATCCGCGGTGCTGGCGAACGTGCCGGGTTATACCATCATCAAAAGCATTAGCGAAAGCATGGTTGGGGCGGAGCAAAGTTACAACTATGAAGCCGTACTCGCCCGCATCGAAGAGGCGTGGCAGGTGGCATTTTTAATCGAACGTATCGAGGGCGGACACGTCGCCGTTTTCGTGCCCGGCGCGCCCAACCCTGCGTCCGGGTCCATCTATTTCATGACCGAAGATCGCATCAAGCCGCTTGGCTTGCCGCTGACAAATGCCCTCAAGTGCGTCCGGCGTCTCGGCGTGGGCTCGAACGCGCTGCTCCGCGGAAAGCTGTGACCAGGGTAAAAAATCCCAAATCTCAAATCCCAATGTGGGCGAGCCACAGCCAAAAAGAAATCTCCAACGAATTGAAAACCCAACCGAAAAATTTCATCCCCTGCGTTTTCTATGCAGCGGTGAAATCAATACCACCGGCCCAAAAGGAAAGCGCGTTTGCGCAGTACCAAGAATCGCCTCAATCTCAGCACGAAAGCCACGCTGAGCATTTTCAAGGAAAACAAGTGATGAGACTCAAACGCGTATTTCTAATTTTAACTGCTTTGCTCGGTTTGTTCATGACGGCATGCAACAAAACCGGTGAGCCAGCGCAAGAACAGGCAAAAGCTTCGGAGCCGAAGACGCGCGGAGTGGCGCCCGGCCACGAAGATCCGCATTGGAGCTATGAGGGAGAAACAGGTCCAACTAATTGGGGCACGCTCAGCGCGAAGTGGTCGCCCTGCAGCGAGGGCAAAAGCCAGTCTCCGATCAACATTGACCAGACGAGGAAAGCCGATTTGCCTGAATTGAGAGCCAACTTCAAGCCTGCTCAGTTGAAGATTCTTCATCACGCCCACGTCGCCGATGCCATCAATAACGGCCACACCATTCAAGTAAACTACACCGAAGGCGACGTGCTCAGCATCGGTGACGAACAGTTCCAGCTTCTGCAATATCACTTTCACGGCCCCAGCGAGCACACCATCGCCAGCAAGCATTATCCGATGGAAATGCACCTGGTGCATAAATCGGCTGAAGCCAAATTGGCCGTCGTCGGCGTGTTCATTGAAGAGGGACAGCATAATGTCGCCTTTGATCCCATCTGGTCGAACCTGCCGACAGCCAAAGGGATAGAAAATCATTTTGAGAACGTGACGGTGGACGTGAACAGCCTGTTGCCGGCCAACACAACGACGTATCGCTACGACGGTTCGCTGACCACGCCGCCCTGCTCCGAGGGTGTGAAGTGGATCATTATGACGACTCCCATTCAACTTTCTACTGAACAGATCGGTGCTTTTCAAAGCATCATCAAAGGCAACAACCGACCGGTGCAGCCGCTAAACGGACGTTCGGTCGTGACCGACCAAGTCGCGGAGAGTAGCATGAGATAAAATGTAATTCTCTGAATATTCTTTCAGAATGACATGGCGGAGGGTAAAACTTTAAAGTAACAGTGCACCAGCGTGATCTGGAGTTACATTTTAGTTGATTGCCGATTTTCGATTGCCCATCTGCGATCGTAGATCGTGAACCCGAAAGGGCCGTTTCCCGGTCGCAAATCTTCAATCGGAAATCAATCATTCACTCGAGAAAGGTGGGTCCATGAAAAGTGCAGTTCTGCTCTTAGCCCTCGGCGTGCTCGCGCTTACCTTGGGCTGTTCATCCGTCACGGTCAAGCATGACTATGACAAGGACGCCAACTTTGCGGCGTTGAAGACATACGCCTGGCTGGACGTGCCAGCCAACGCTGCGGGCAGTGTCAAGGCCGCCATGGAGCGCAACAGCCTGTTGGACAAACGCATCAAGGAAGCCGTCAACAGCCAATTGGCTGCCAAAATTCTGGCAAAATTTCCGCCCACGGCAACAAAGTAAAAGTGCTGAAAGCCACGTGACTTTTACGGTTTGGGAATACAGTGCCACCCGCTGGCTGGATCTGGCTGGCGGGGTGTCGCTGACCTATACCCATCAGAAGGATGATTTCGATTCTTTCGAAGTGCGACCATACCTGGGTTTCAGACCTTTATACTCTGCAGCGCGCCCGCAATACCCTGGACGATCCTTTTACCACCACGGACAGCATCTTCCGTTTTCGCGTCATGCACTTCTTCTAACACGAGCGGAGACTCGACCATTTGGAATGGCTCATGATCAAAAAACTCTTGACTGCAAATGTGCTGGTGTTCGTTCTGCCCGCGCTCACTCTGTTCGCCCAAGATGCTCCCGACAGCGCGGCGATGGGGCAGTTCGGCGTCAGCGCCGCCACGCGCCAATTGAGAATCAGCGCCTATCCGTACGTGTATTACACACCTGAGACGGAGGTGGCCTTCGGTGTAGGTGGCATATTGACTTTTTACACCGGGCAGGACCGGATCCTCAGGCCCTCAAAAATCTTGCTATCCGGCTACTATGCCACCACCGGCCAATACAAAATCACACTGGGGCCGCAGTTATACTTTACCAAGAACAGATATTTTGTCTCCACGACTCTGGATTTTGGCTATTATGTGGACAAGTTTTACGGCATTGGCAACAATACACCCGAAATCGACAATGCCCGCTATGCCTCGCAGGCTTTCGGTGTGGAATTGGATTTTGAGTTGCCCTCTCTTCTCAAGATCAGCCTGCGCTCCGGCATCATCTACGATTTTTCCGACAACACGATCACGGACAAGAAAAGCAACCCGTATTTGCTCAGCGGGGAAGTGCCGGGCAGCGCAGGTGGTTTGACTTCTGGGCTCGGCCTGACCTGGGTCTGGGATAGCCGCGATCACACGTTCTTTCCCAATCGGGGAGGGTTGCATCGCGTGAAGGCAATTTATTATTTTGAGGAGATCGGCAGTGATTTTGATTTCGACAAATACGAAGTTGATTTGCGGCAGTACTTCGCCCTTGCCCCGGATCATGTCCTGGCCGTGCAAGCATATGGAAGTTTTGCCCGGGCATTTCCGCCGTTTTACGAGCTGCCGGCGCTCGGCGGGCAGAATCGCATGCGCGGCTACTTTCAAGGGCGATATCGCGACAAGAACTATGTGACCGGACAAGTTGAATATCGCACCCCGGTCTGGTGGCGCATCGGCGCAGTTGCTTTTTGGGGGCTCGGCGACGTGAGTGCTAAAACGCGGGACTTGAAACTCCGCGATTTCAAGCATTCCTATGGTGCCGGCTTGCGCGTCAAGTTCAATCAAGCAGAGAAGGTGAACTTGCGCGTGGATTTTGGCTTTGGTAAGAGTACCAGCGGAGTTTATTTCGGTATCGAGGAGGCGTTTTGAGCGACATGAATGGAGCAATTTGGAATAGTAGGTTCTTTTTTATAAGTAGCATGTCATGCAGGAGGCATCTTTTTCAGCACAAGCACCGTGCTCAATAGCAAAAAGATCCTTCCAGGATGACATTATAATGTTACTCACCGTACTAACTTTACCAACCGGAGTCGGAAGCTGAATAGTTACGATAAATCCTTCGTAAATCGAAAGCCCGAAAGGGCCGCTTCCCGGTCGCAAATCGGCAATCGTAAATCAACGGCGCTGATGCTGAGCAGAGAAGCATAAACTCTCGACCCAACTGACCTATCGAGGTGAATATGAAGGGACTTCTTGATTTCATCAAAACGACGATTGTTGGCGGCGTATTATGTCTCGTGCCGATCGTCGCCCTGTTGGCCATTATCGGCAAAGCGCACCAGATTGTGAGCAAGTTGGTCACGCCGCTGGCTGCCCATATCCCGTTTACGTCACCGTTGGGCCTGGAGAAGCCAAAACTGCTGGCCATCTTTGTGCCCGGCGCTTCCAGCCCTTGGTCCGGTGCCGTCTACTTTATGACTGAAGATCGCATCAAACCGCTGGACGTCCCGCTCAAATCGGCGCTGAATTGTGTCAAACGTCTGGGCATGGGGTCGAAGGCGATGATGCAGGGCAGGTTATGACTCGCCTTGCTGATCGCCTTGAGGGCTTTGAGTTTTGTACTTTTCGAGGCTCAAAGTTGCCGCTCGTGCCTGGTCTAATTGGGAAACGAGCAACGCTTTGGAAGTTGCAGGAGAGAACGAAAGCTTGAGACCAAAGGCGGGAATTCCAAACAGAACGAGTTTGACAATATCCGTTACGGCGCTGTTCAGCCTCGTTGCTACCATCGCGGTTTTTGGCCAGCAAATTTCCGACGTGCTCCGCGTCTCGCGGCCGGGATTGCATTTCCATGCGCGCGCTCTGGGCCTGGGTAATGCATATTCCACGATCGGGTATGACTTCTCCGCCCTCTGCTTCAATCCGGCCACGATGGCGGTGAGCCCCAAGACCAGCTATACGATGACGATGAATTCCAATGCCTTTGCCAGCAATTCGAATTACGGCGGTGCTTATGTCAACTTCACGACCAGCAACTCGACCATAAGCCAGATCGGAGCCACGATCCCCTTCCGCCTCAATGCGACGCGCAATGCGGTCTTGGGATTTGGCTTTACCCAATCCAAAGATTTCAGCTCATCTTGCTGGGAGGCGGACTCACGCAGCCCATATCTCGAGGCTCCTGGCTGATCGTCGAAGTGTTGTTCGACGTGTTGCAAGATTCCAAGTCGCCTTATGAGAATTGGGATCCATTTATCAGCGTGGGCGTGGGGCTGTGAGATGTCAAAATGATCGGGTTGCTCCCGTGACGCAACATTCATGTTGCGACGGGTCGACATGAAATTCGAGTTCAAGAACCCTATTTCTACAGAAAGGAAAAGCCATGAAAAAATTCCTGTTGCTGTTGTTCGTGCTCGCCACGACCGCGGTCCATGCACAAGACAACGTGGCCAGCTTCATCGAGTTGCTGCGTTCGGAAGTCAGCACCAATAAAAAGGCGATTGTCACCGCGGCGATGGATTTCACTGATGCGCAAGCCTCGGTGTTTTGGCCGATTTATCGCAACTATGAGTTTGATCTCAACAAGCTCGGCGACGCGCGCGTTGCGATGATCAAGGATTATGCGGAGAACTACGAGAAGATGACGGACCCGAAGGCCAAGGAACTGGCGGAAAAAGCCTTCAAGTTCCAGGAAGACCGGCTCAAACTGCGCAAGAAGTATTTCAATGAGCTCTCCAAAGCGTTGTCGCCGACCATGGCCGCCAAGTTCGCGCAGGTCGACAACCAAATACAACTGTTGATCGACATGCAAATTGCCTCGGAGCTGCCGCTCGTGGAGAAGCCGGAAAGCGCGATGAAATAGGAGCTTCGCAACGATTGCCATGCGACAAATCGATTTCCCAACGGCGTGCCGGACCTCACGGCCCGGGGCCGGCGCGTCCGTGATCCCAATGAGGATTCATCAACGAGGCCCAACCCAGTCTCAGGCTGGTAGTGTCAAAAGTTCTATGAAAATGAGGATGATTGAAATGAATGACGATTTGCGATTTCAGAAGTTGATGGATCCTTCGTAAATCGAAAATCGCAAATCCTCAATCGATGAAAAAATTCCATGAGAAGGATCAACATTTTAATGATCGCGGCAATCGCCGTTCTCGCGCAGCTTATTGCCCTGCCTGCTGCCGCGCATGAATGGAATTACGATGCAACGTTGTACGGCTGGTTTACCGGCCTTGATGGCACAGTGGGATTGGGCCGGCTGAATGATCAGCCGTTCGAAGCCAGCTTCAGCGATCTGGCCAATTATCTCGATTTTGCCGCTGCCGGTCACTTCGATTGCCGGACAAAAACCTTCCGAAAGCAATCACAATTGGGTAGACGTGTTTATCGGTGGCCGTTACCACACGGCTTTCGGAAAAAAATGGCTTTTTACCCTGCGCGGCGATGTCGGAGTTGGCGGGTCTCAACTCGCCTGGTTTGGCAACGCGATGTTGGGTTACCAAGTTAGCGAGCTGTTTGCGCTCGGATTCCGTTTTTGAACACTAACTTCCATAGGAAAGGATATCTAATGAATCTCACACAACTCCGCAACACGATCATCGCAGGTCTGGCGGCAATCTGTCTGGCCCTGCCCGCCTTTGCTCAGCAAAAGAAGCCGAACATCCTCATTATTTGGGGCGACGACGTCGGCTATTGGAACATCAGCGCTTATAATCAAGGCATGATGGGCTACAAGACGCCGAACATTGACCGCATCGCGAAGGAAGGCGCGCTCTTCACCGACTGGTACGGTCAGCAAAGTTGCACCGCCGGGCGCGCGGCGTTCATTACCGGTCAGGTCGGATTCCGCACCGGCCTCCTCAAGGTCGGATTGCCGGGCGCGAAGGAAGGTCTGCAAAAGGAAGACGTGACGCTGGCCGATCTGCTCAAGGCGCAGGGCTATATGACCGGTCAGTTTGGCAAGAACCACCTCGGAGACCGCGACGAGCATCTGCCCACCGCGCATGGCTTCGATGAGTTTTTCGGCTCTCTATACCATCTGAACGCCGAGGACGAACCGGAGCATCCCGATTACTTCAAGGACCCGGAGTTGAAAAAAAGGTTCGGCACGCGCGGCGTGATTCACGGCTGGGCGAATCCGGATGGCACGCAAAAGATCGAGAGCACTGGTCCGCTGACCAAGAAGCGCATGGAGACGATTGACGAAGAAGTCACCAATGAAGCGCTGCGGTTCATGACCGACGCAAAGAAGACGAATAAACCATTTTTTCTCTGGTGGAATTCTACCCGCATGCACATCTGGACGCGGCTGAAGGCTGAGAGCCAAGGCAAGACCGGCCTCGGCATTTATCCCGACGGCATGATCGAACACGACGGCCACGTCGGTCAGGTGCTCGACAAGCTTAAAGAACTGGGCCTCGAAGGGAACACTATCGTCATGTATTCCACCGACAACGGCGCGGAAAAATTCACCTGGCCCGATGGCGGCCAGTCACCCTTCCGCGGTGAGAAGAATACCAACTGGGAAGGCGGCTACCGCGTGCCCTGCGCCCTCCGCTGGCCCGGCGTCATTAAACCCGGCACCATCCTCAACGACATCTTCGCCCACGAAGACATGGTCCCGACGTTGATGGCTGCGGTCGGCGTGCCCGACGTGAAAGAGCAGCTCATGAAAGGCATGAAGGTCGGCGACAAAACTTTCAAAGTCCACCTCGACGGCTACAATATCACCGATGCCCTCGCCGGCAAAGCGCCCAGCCCGCGCCACGAGTTCTTCTACTTCAACGACGACGGCTCTCTTGTGGCGCTGCGCTATAACCAATGGAAGATCGTGTTCGCGGAACAACGCGCGCACAGCTTTGATGTCTGGCAGGAACCGTTCGTACCCCTGCGCGTACCCAAGCTTTTCAACCTGCGCTCTGACCCATTCGAGACCGCCGATCATGAGGGCATGGACTACGAGCGCTGGCGGGTCGAGCACCTCTTCCTGCTGGTGCCGGCGCAGCAATACGTCGGGCAGTTCCTGGCCACATTCAAGGAATTCCCACCGCGCCAGAAAGCCGGCAGCTTCGGTATTGATCAGGTGCTGGAGTCGCTTCAGAAGGGCAGCGGCGGCAACTGACACTGCGCCAGTGAGAAGTAATAGACTAAACAGCGTGAGGCCTCCTGAATACCATAACTGGTGTGCAAGGCTCCATTCAGAGAGAGAGTCGCGTCGCCCTTGTTCGTCATGCCCGCTCTTCGCACGTCCACGCCGGCTGGATTACCGCCAGTGGCTTCCGAGCGTGGCGTGCTGCCTATGAAATCGCAGGTATCCGCGAAGACGAGCGTGTTCCTGCCCATCTTGAGCAGATGGCGAGCCGTGTCGACCTCGTGCTCTCCAGCGACCCTGCCCGTGCCGTCGCGTCTGCGCGTCTGCTGGCGCCTGGGCACGAGATCGTCGTCTCGCCTTTGTTACGCGAGCTCGATCTCGAAAGCCCCACTCTCGGCGGGTTTCGTCTCCCGCTTGCGGCATGGGCACTTGCAGTCGGTGGACGAATCCTGCTCCTGACTCTCCGTCGGCAGTACCCCTCTGCAGCAGAGGCCGCTCGCGTCAACAATGCAGCGGTCTGGCTGCAAGAGCTCGCCGCGCAGCACGCCCTGATCGTCGCTGTCACCCACGCGTCGTTTCGACGGCAGGAAATCAATTATCCAAACTCAACAGAGCATATATGAAACGCATTTGGCTGCTTTTGCTCCTGATCACCATCACGGGCTCAGCGCATGCGCAAAACAAACCGAACGTCGTCGTCATGCTGGCCGATAACGTCGGCTACGGCGACATCGGCGCTTACGGCGCGGGTGAGGTTCGCGGCATGCCGACCCCGCGCATTGACAAGCTGGCCAGCGAGGGACTGCGATTGACGCAATACCTCGTGGAGCCGGCTTGCACGCCCTCGCGCGCGGCGCTACAGGTGAACTGAGCGCGACATTTTTATCCGCCAACTACTATACAAAAGCTCTATGACAACCTCGACTTCCAGCGCGGGGTGGAGGCGTTTCTGACCGCCATGCCGGGCGCGTCGGTTTATGCGCTGCGCGAAGGTTTCAAGAGCGCGGGCGCGACGGACAACCAGACGGTGCTCATCATGGAAACCCTGATGGACTCGAAGTCGTTGTTTCTCACTCCGAACACCGAGACCGTCTATAACTTGATGTGGCTGGACCTGAAGGACGGCCCGCTGGTGGTGGAGACGCCGCCGAATGTGCTCGGGATGATCGACGACCACTGGTTCAAATATGTCGGGGACTTCGGCAATGCCGGGCCCGATAAAGGCAAGGGCGGCAAATTTCTCCTGCTGCCTCCCGGCTACAAGGGCGAGGCGCCCGAGGGTTGCTTCGTGTTCCGCACGCCGACGTTTGGAAACGTGCTTTTCTGGCGCGGCTTTGTGGAGAACGGGAGCACGAGGACCGCGGTGGAGAACTCGAAGAAGTTCGCCAGAGTCTATCCGCTGGCGCAGGTGAAGAACCCGCCGCCGATGAAATTCGTCAATGTGTCCGGCAAGGAGTTCAACACAATACACGCGAATGATTTTCACTTCTACGAGGAAGTGTACCACATCGTGCAGGAGGAGCCGAACGAAGCCTTGAACCCGGAAACGCTCGGCCTGTTCGCCGCCATCGGCATGTCGAAGGGCAAACCCTTTGCGGCGGGAGTTGATCGAACGGTGCTTCCGATCGCGGAGCCCGACTATCCGCGGGTTACCGAACTCGACGCACGCAAGGCCACACCGCCGCCGCGCTTCGAAGTGAAAGTGCCTGAAAAAGCGCGCAACGTGGTCATCGTGCTGATCGACGACATCGGCTTCGGCCATTCCGCCGCGTTTGGTGGACCGATTAGTATGCCGATGTTGGATAGGCTGGCCGCCAACGGCCTCCGGTTCAACCGTTTCCATACTACCGCGCTTTGCTCCCCAACTCGAGTGGCCTTGCTCGCCGGTCGCAATCACCATGTTAACAATGCCGGGGCGATTATGGAGCTGGCCACCGCCTTCCAGGGCAACACCGGTGTTCGTCCCAATAGCGTTGCGCCACTGGCTGAGAAACTGCGGTTGAACGGATACGGCACAGCGGCTTTCGGCAAGTATCATGAAACCGCCCCTTGGGAAGATTGCTGCAAGCGCTCGAAAACATCGGCGAGTTGGACAATACTCTAATCTTTTATATTGTCGGCGACAACGGCTCCAGCGCCGAAGGCGGTCCGGAAGGCACCTACAATGAGATGATGGCATTGAACGGCATTATCGGAAACGCTTCCCAGATGATGTCTCAACTGGAGGAATGGGGAAGCCCGAGCACCTTTCCGCATTTTGCCATCGGCTGGGCGCACGCCGGCGACACGCCGTTCCAGTGGACCAAACAGATCGCCTCGCATTTTGGCGGCACCCGCAACGGCATGGTGGTACACTGGCCGCAAGCCATCAAAGCCAAAGGTGAAATCCGCTCGCAGTTCCATCACGTGATCGATGTTGCCCCGACGGTGCTGGAGGCTGCCGGATTGCCCGAGCCTAAAAGCGTGAATGGCACGGCGCAGCGGCCCATGGATGGCGTCTCAATGGTTTATACCTTCGATGACGCCAATGCGAAAGACCGCCACACGACGCAATACTTTGAAATGTTCGGTAACCGCTCTATCTACCACGAGGGTTGGGTTGCCGCTACACGACATTCCATTCCCTGGCTGATGGTTAAAAATCCGCCTGTGGAAAACGACGTTTGGGAATTGTACAACGTCGATGAAGATTTCAGTCAGGCGCACGATCTGGCCTCCCAAAATCCGGAAAAATTGAAACAGCTTCAAGATCTGTTCATGAAGGAAGCGGCAAAGAATAGCGTTCTGCCCATCGATGATCGCCGGTCCGAACGCTTTGATGCCTCCATCGCCGGAAGGCCCGACCTCATGGGAGGCCGTAATTCGCTGACGGTTTATGAAGGCATGACCGGCATGATGGAGAATGTTTTTATCAACATAGCTGGTTTTGAACAGGCGGTGTGATTTGAGAACGGCGATAAATGTGCAAGATCTTTCGAAAATGTTCTCTCGATAGTGACGCCAATGGGTTGGATCGTGAGGGGTGTTTTTGACTGAGGTTTTCGAAATTAAACACAGGAAAGGAACCTTAATGAACAGCATGCATCTCCGCAAAGCAATTCTCACGAGTCTGGCATTGCTCAGCCTGGCACTACCTGTATTGGCGCAGGAAGCAGCCCCGACCAAAGAAGGACTGCAAAGCGCCTTTCCGCAAAGACCGTATTCACCCTATGCCGGCCGGGAGTTTCCGACGCGGCCTTATTGGGGCGATACGCATTTGCATACGGCCTACTCCATGGATGCGGGCGCGTTTGGCGCCCGCATCGATCCGGAAGGCGCCTATCGCTTTGCGCGTGGTGAAGAGCTGGTGGCCTCCACCGGCTCACGCGTCAAGCTTTCGCGGCCGCTGGATTTTCTGGTGGTCGCCGATCACTCCGACAACATGGGTTTCTTTCCAAGGCTGTACAAAGGCGATCCGGAGTTCCTGGCTGACGAGACCGGCAGGCGCTGGTATAACATGATTCAAGAAGGGGGCGAGCAAGCGGTCAAGGTTGCGTTGGAGGTCATCGATAGCTTCTCCAAGGGAACCTTTCCCAAAGCGCTGGCCTCGGTTCCCGGTATGCCTGCTTATCGTTCGGCCTGGCAGACGACCATTGACGCGGCGGAGAAATACAACGCCCCCGGTACTTTCACCGCTTTTATCGGTTATGAGTGGACCTCTAACACCGGCGGCAACAACTTGCATCGTGTGGTGATTTTCAAAAACGGCGGCGACAAAGCGAGCCAGATCGAGCCGCTGACCACAGTCAAGCCGGTGGGAAGCGATAATCCCCGCGATCTATGGACGTGGCTGGCAGATTATGAGCAAAAGACCGGCGGTCAAGTTCTGGCCATCGCCCACAATGGCAATCTCAGCAACGGCATCATGTTTCCGGTGATTGAGTCGTTCACCGGCAAACCGGTGGATCAGGTGTATGCCGAAAATCGCGCGCGCTGGGAGCCGCTCTACGAAATCACCCAGATGAAGGGCGACGGCGAGGCGCATCCCTTTCTCTCCCCGAACGACGAGTTTGCCGATTACGAGACTTGGGACAAAGGCAATCTGAATCTGAGCGTGCCCAAGCAAAATGACATGCTGCAGTATGAGTATGCCCGTTCCGCGCTCAAAATCGGCTTGCAGCTCGAGCAAAAGCTCGGCGTCAATCCCTACAAATTCGGCATGATTGGCTCCACCGACAGCCACACCGGTCTCGCCACGGCGGAAGAGGACAACTTCTTCGGCAAGCACTCCGGCGTGGAACCCAACCCGCATCGTCTGCAACATCCGGTGGGCTGTTTTGGAAACCAGTGCATCATGGCCTGGGAAATGACCGGCTCGGGCTATGCAGCAGTGTGGGCGCGCGAGAACACGCGTGAGGCGATATTTGAAGCGATGCAGCGCAAAGAGGCTTATGCCACCACCGGCTCGCGCATGATCGTGCGCTTTTTTGGCGGCTGGGACATTGTGGCGAAAGATGCGGAAACCCGCAGTCCGGCTGTGGCGGGCTACCAAAAGGGCGTGCCCATGGGCGGCGATCTCCGCAATGCGCCCGCCGGAAAGGCGCCATCATTCCTGGTTGCTGCGCTCAAAGATCCTATCGGCGGAAATCTCGATCGTATTCAAATCATCAAAGGCTGGCTGGATAAATCCGCCAAGCTGCAGGAGAAGATCTACGATTTGGCCGTGTCCGATGGCCGAAAAATCGAAGCCGATGGTCGCTGCAAGACGCCCGTGGGCAATACCGTCGACGTGCCCAATGCCACTTGGACCAATACCATCGGCGATCCTGAGCTGATCGTGGTGTGGAAGGATCCGGATTTTGATGCTTCACTGCGGGCGTTTTACTATGTGCGAGTGATAGAAATTCCCACGCCGCGTTGGACCGCCTACGACGCGAAGTATTATGGCTTGAAAAATTTGGATGCAAAGATCCCGATGACTACGCAGGAGCGGGCTTATACTTCGCCGATTTGGTACACGCCGAAGTAGATGTCCGAAGTCCGAGGTCTAAATATCTAAATCTCAAGAAAGAAGTGATGAAGATGAAAGGCTCTCCTATGCAAATTGTTCGACTCTCGTTCCCAAGTTGTACTTGGGAACGAGAATGCCTAAGAAGCTTTGCTTCGAATCAAAACTCGCGAAGCAAAGCTTCTTAGGCAAGCGCGTTCCGAAGTACAACTTCGGAACGAGAACGAGAACGATTGGTTCCTCGATCGGCCATTTGTTGAATCTAACAAACACTTAACGAAGATGGGGCCGAAAATGATTCTCAAACGAATTCTTATCGCCGGCGCGGCAGCCCGCGAGGTGCCGGCGACAACCCTGGTGAGGGCTCGAACGATATTGAAATATATGGTGATTCTGGGCGCGGTTGGGGCGATGCTCCTGGCGGGCGGTTGCGCGAAGACTACGCCAGAGAAAGCTGAATCCGACCAACCGCGCAGCGAGGCGACCCAGGCCCGCCAAGGTCAGCCGAACTTCATTAAGATGATGCAGAAGATGCAAGAGCAGGACTGAAGGCGAGCGAGTGTTGTGTGGCTGTTTTGATTGTTAACCAATGCAGATGAGAGGACATCACCGACCACCTGCTTCGACTCTCGTGACTCTCGTTCCCAAGTTGTACTTGGGAACGAATGCTTAACACGCGAAGCAAAGTTTCTTAGGCAAGCGCGTTCCGAAGTACAACTTCGGAACGAGAATGAGACGAGAACGAGAAACAACTTCGGAACGAGAACGAGAAAGCTATAGCGTTGCTGCGACCCATGCAGACGAGACGAAATCTCCGATAACCTGGTTCTTAACGAGAATTGCAAGGGGTGCCGTACGGTATTCATAACTAAAACATCAGGAGGTAACTCATGACCAGCCACCACAAAAACAACCGCCGCGAGTTCCTAAAAGTCGCCGGCACTGCCGCGCTCGGGATGGCGGCGATGCCCGCAGTCGGCTGCGCTCAACCGCCGGCAGAGACTACGGCGAAACCGGCGAGCGGAGCTGCGCCTGCGTTCCCGCAGGGCTTCTATTGGGGCGTCGCCACGGCGTCATATCAGATCGAAGGCGCGCCCGACGCGGACGGCAAGGGCAAGTCCATCTGGGACACGTACGCCCACACGCCGGGGAAGATGAAGAGCGACGATACCGGCGACGTCGCGATCAACCACTACCGCCTCTATACGGAAGACGTACGGCTGATGCGCGAGATGGGCGCGAAGGCGTACCGATTCTCCATCGCTTGGCCGCGCGTCTTCCCGAGCGGCGCAGGCCAGCCCAATCCGAAAGGCCTCGACTTCTACAGCCGGCTCGTGGACGAGCTGCTCAAAGCAGGCATCGAGCCCTTCGCGACGCTCTACCACTGGGACCTTCCGCAAACGCTCCAGGACAAAGGCGGTTGGCAATCGCGCGACACGTCCAAGGCGTTCGCGGACTACGCGGGTTACGTCGCGAAGAATCTGGGCGATCGCATCAAGCACTTCTTCACGCTCAACGAGTTCCAAAATTTCGTCGACATGGGCCACCGCGGTGTGGAGTTGGTGGTTCAGGGCAAGCCTGTTCGGATCGAGCTCGCGCCGGGTCTCAAGCTCGAGCCGGGAGCGCTGAATCAGGTTGCGCATCATGCCGTGCTCGCCCACGGCATGTCGGTGCAGGCCATCCGCGCGATGGGAGAGAAAGGCACGAAGGTCGGACCTGCGGAAGTGATGTTCTGTGGCGTGCCGGTGAAGGGCAACTTCGTCTGGAGCGCATTCGACAACCTGGAGTGGACCGGCGGCTACGGCACGCGCTTCGGCATGGTGTACGTGGACTTCAAGACGCAGAAGCGAACGCCGAAGCTCAGCGCCGCTTGGTTCAAGGAGGCTGCGCGGCGCAACGCGGTGGTGTGAAATTTCGACTCTCGTTCGACTCTCGTTCCCAAGTTGTACTTGGGAACGAAAATGTCTACGAAGCTGTCCTTCAAATTAACACACACGAAGCGAAGCTTATCACACAAGCGCGTTCCGAGGTACAACTTCCAAAAACGTACCCCGGGGGCGTCAATGCGGATTTGTTCGATCTGGCAGTCGAATACTATCAATTCGGCGCCATGTATAATCACCGCCGGGGAGATGTCTCGCCTTTCGGCAGGCATGACGCTGGGCGCGGCCCGCTTCGCGACCTTTGATTTGAATGAGGAATGGCTCTGGCAAAAATGCCTTGCAAATTTGAAAATCTGGCCTACATTATTTTGTTCAGAGATCGCGAAGATCACCTCTGATTCGCCGTCCTGATCAGGAGGCAACACAAGAAATGTGGAACTGGCTGGCAAGAGGGCTAGCCCTTCAACCCGGGCAAGTTGGGAGATCCGCAGAAGCCTCGCACGCGTCCTTCCTCGAAAAGATCTTTGCGCTTGCGGCGACCACGAGCTTTGGCCGAAAAGCCGGCGCTTCCCACCGTATCACTTGTTAATCCCATCTCTAAAATTTCACTCAAAATACGCAGGTTGAGCAAAAGTTATTTGCGAGCATGAGCAGGCAAATTTTATCGAAAGCTGCCGGCCGCGCGTTCATATTTGCGCCGCCAGAACACGAAGTGGCACTCAATGAGCATTATCAATGGTGAAATTACGTCAAGGGCGCGAACTAGCACCAACCATCTAGGCTTCGGCTGCGTGATGCCGCGTAAATCTTCGGCACGCGATTAATAAAGCAGATGGAGCACATGCGTATGAACCGGATACCTGATCACCAGCGCAGTAAGAAAGCAATCACAATAAGGATTGCAGCTTGGCTTCTCGGTATCGTTGTCGTGCTTGGGATCACAGGCTACATCGCATTTCAGGTTAGTCCGTGGCCATCCGTTTTTCTGATCCGCAGAGCCTTCGACAAAGATGCGATACGCGTGGCCTCGTACGCGCTGGCGATGGGCATCGAGCCGTCAATCGAACGATCGCAATTGCGTGGCGTGATCCTGCATTGCGGCGCCTACGACACCAAACGGATCAACCTCGACGGGCCGTTCGGGGGCTTCTTGAACACTGTGCTCTGGTCTACAGCGGGGGGAAGGATTTTAGGACCAATCCGAGGTTCGCCACGGCCTCCGTGATCAACTGCTTGACCGCGGAGTTTCCGCCGATGTTTATTTCAGCCGGGAACGCCGACCCTCTATTACCACAGTCGCGAGCCTTTGCCGAAACCGCCGCCAGCCTTGGGGTTCATGTTGACAGCCTCTTCTTCCCGCACGACTACACGCCCGCGCTGCCGCATGAGTACCAGTTCAATCTCGACGTAGACGCGGGCCAGTTGGCGCTCGAACGATCCGTCAAGTTTCTGTCCGTCCGATAACCTATGAAAAAATCACTCGCACTGATTCCTCCCTATAATACAATACCGCAAAACTTCGCTTTTTTAGCAGAGTTTTTAGCCACAGAATCACACAGAAATACACGGAATGGAATGAGCTATTTGTCGTTATTCGCATTCAATAATTCCGTGCGCTTCCGTGTAATTCCGTGGCTATGCTTTTCTTTTGGTTGCGGCTACGCCGCGCTGTGACATTCACACCA
>JBOHQX010000204.1:0-13874 GCA_050732395.1 bacterium | reverse complement strand
GCTGGCGGCGATTTTTGCTGCTCTCGCCATTTTCATTTCCTGCCTGGGACTATTCGGGTTGGCGGCGTACGTGGCAGAAAGTCGCACCAAAGAAATCGGCGTGCGGAAAGTTTTGGGCGCGACCGTGGCCGATTTGTGCGCCTTGCTGTCGAAAGATTTCATTTTACTGGTTCTGATTTCCGGTCTGCTGGCATCGCCTCTGGCAGTATGGTTCATGAGAAGCTGGCTGGAAAAGTACCAATACCGCATCGAAATCGCCTGGTGGGTTCCTTTGATGGCCGGAGGGCTCGCGCTGCTCATTGCGATGTTCACGGTGAGTTATCAGGCGATCAAGGCCGCGCTGGCAAATCCCGTGCATGCGCTGCGGTATGAGTGAGTTGGGAGCAGTGTTTAGTGATCAGTATTCAGTAATCAGTAATCAGTGATTCAGTTGATCACTGACCACTAATCACTAATCACTGAATACTGAATACTGACAAGGAGAGATCAATGTTCAAAAACTATCTCAAAATCGCGCTGCGAAATCTGCTGAGATATAGAGTGTATTCGCTCATCAACCTCACCGGTTTTGCCGTCGGCATGGCCTGCTGCATCGTCGTGCTGCTCTTCGTGCAGGACGAGGTGCAGTACGATACCTATCACGAACGCGGAGATCGAATATTCAGAATCTCCAGCCGCGTGGTGCTCATGTCTACCGGGGAAGAAAATATCGTCGCCGACTCTCCGTTTCTTTGGGGGCGGGCGATGAAGCAAGAGTATCCCGAGGTCGCTGACTACGTGCGGTTCTCCCTCGCCACTTCGCCGAACGAGCCCTGGGAGGTTGGCCGCGGCGACGCTACGTTCAGCGAGAGCCGCATGCTTTACGCTGACCCCAGCGTTTTTGGAATCTTCAGTTGGCCCCTGCAGCAGGGTAACGCGGAGACTGCATTGGCACAACCGAAATCAATCGTGCTCTCCGAAAACATGGCCCGAAAGTATTTTGGTCAAGAAAACCCTGTCGGAAAGATTTTGATCGTCGATCCCAAGCGACGTGACCGAAGCGGGCGGCTGACTCATAAAACCCTTGACTACAAAGTCACTGGAGTGATGAAGGAAATTCCGCGCCGGTCTCATTTCACTGCAGATTTCCTGCTCTCGTTCGTCGATCTCAACGAAGTTTACGGAGAAGATGTGACGACCGGCAACGTCTTGAACCTCGGGTGGTGGCGCTGGCGGATGACGTACACCTACTTGCTATTGAAAGAAGGCACTGAACCCGCTGCGCTCGCCGCCAAGTTTCCTGATTTTTTGGAACGTCACGTCCACGAAGCCTCCAAAGCGCGGGGATTGTATTTCAAGGCTTTTCTGCAGCCGCTGCCGGAAATCTATCTGGGCGGAAATCTCGGCGGTCAACTGGCGCCGGTGGGAGACCAGAGCAAGATGTATATGTTCTCGCTCGTGGCATTTTTCATTCTCTGCATTGGCTGCATCAATTTCACCAACTTATCAACCGCGCGTGCGACGCGCCGGGCAAAAGAGGTGGGCATGCGCAAAGTGGTGGGCGCTGAAGGCCGGCAACTCCTCAAGCAGTTCCTGGGCGAATCAATGTTCATGAGTTTCATCGCCCTGCTCTTCGCCCTGGGTCTGGCTGAGATCATCCTGCCTTTTTTCTATCAGTATCTTGGAAAAACTTTTGTGCGTGAGGCGGCGGACGTTGCGCCACTCGTGCTCGGCGTTGCCGGTATCGGGTTGTTCGCGGGCTTGTTGGCAGGCAGTTATCCCGCTTTTTTACTGTCACGCTTCAGGCCAGTGACGATGTTGCGAGCGGATACGGGCCACGCCCAAGGCCGGAAATTGCGCCAAGGGCTGGTCCTGTTTCAATTCGCCATTTCCGTTTTTCTCATCGTTGCAACGTTGACCGTGTTCAAGCAACTCTCGTTCATGCGGAATTATCAGTTGGGCTTCGATCAGGAGCAGGTGTTGGTGTTGTCGCCCAATCTGGGCCGCGCCTTGATGCCGGATTACCAGGCGTTCAAAAACGAGCTGAAAAAGCACACGGGTGTCATCGATGTGGTCGCGGCCTCTGCGCTTCCCGGTTTTGACGGCGGGGGAGACGTGTACGGAGAAGCAGGCGCTCCCGGAGAGGAGGCGAAAGGCATTGCCGAATGCTGGGTGGATTACAATTTCATCGAGATGTTCGGGCTCGAGCTGATCGCCGGACGAAATTTTTCACGCGAGATGACGACGGATGCCGGCGTGCGTGATGAGAACGGCCGGCTGATTGATCTGGCGCTGATCGTCAATGAAGAGGCCGTGAAAGAATTCGGCTGGAAATCGCCCGAGGCCGCCTTGGGCAAACGTCTCGTGCGCGATCCCAAAGCGGTGGATTTCACGGGAACGATTATCGGCGTGGTGAAGGATTTTCACTATCAATCGTTGCGGCAACCCCTCGCGCCATTGGTGATGAGCGTATTGCCCAGCTATAATCTCATCGCCGTCAAGATGCAGGGCAACAATTTGCCGGAAACCATATCGGCGATTCGGCAAACCGTCGAGCGCTTTGCGCCCGGGGCCGCTTTTGAGAGGTCTTTTCTCGATGAAAACTTTGCCGGGCTTTATCGAGCTGAACAACAAATGAGTGAGATCTTCGGCTGCATCTCCTCGCTCGCAATCTTCATCGCGTGCCTGGGATTGTTCGGCCTGGCCTCATTCACGGTCGAACGCCGCACCAAAGAAATCGGCATACGCAAGGTGCTCGGCGCTACCACCATCGGCGTTGCCGGGTTGCTTTCAAAAGATTTTGTCAAATTGGTTTTAGCCGCCAATCTCATCGCCTGGCCCACTGCCTACTTCGCCATGAACCAGTGGCTGCAAGATTTTGCATATCGCATCAATATCGGCTGGTGGATATTCGCGCTGGCCGGCGGGTTGGCGCTCCTTATCGCGCTTATGACGGTGAGCATGCAAGCTCTCAGAGCCGCGCTGGCAAATCCGGTCGAGGCGTTGCGGTACGAATGAGCGGAGGGCAGAGGGCTTGGAGCAGAGGGTAAGAGCATGCTCCTCGATTTTGGCTCTAAGCCCTCCGCCCCCAGCCCCAAGCAAGGAGAAACCATGCTCAAAAACTATCTCAAAGTTGCCTTGCGCAATCTTCTCAAGCACCGGTTGTACTCTCTCATCAATATCGGAGGACTGGCACTAGGTCTTGCCTGTGCGATTCTGATTTTCCTTTGGGTGCGTGATGAAATCGGATATGACCGCTTTCATGCAAACGCCGATGTTCTGTACCGAATAGCGTGGTGCTCACGCAGGACCTCGCCGCGAAGCTTTTCGGCAGCGATTCGCCGATGGGCAAGACGCTTCTAATCGATGAAGAACGACGGGACCTCTACGGGACATACCAGAATTTGTTCCGGGTAACCGGGATCGTGCAAAATCCACCCCGGAATTCTCACCTCCAGTTCAGCATGATCACCTCGATGTCGTCCTATCCCGAAGTTGCTTGGCGCAACTTTAGCTGGGTCTGGAGGCAGATGGCCACGTACGTGAAGATCCAGAAAGGCGCGAATAGCGAGGCCATTGATGCCAAAATCCATGCCCTGGTCAGGCAGTACGTAACGGCGGCAGCCAGGCGCGGGGGGTTTTTGTACGACGACGTGATCAAGAGCGGAGATCGCTGGGATTTCGTGTTGCAGCCCATGACCGGCATCTATCTCGACTCTGCGACGATCGGCAACCGGCTCGGACCGCTCGGCAACCGGACCCAGGTGTATCTCATTGGTGTCATTGCGGTCCTCGTTCTCGGCATTGCCTGTATCAATTTCATGAACCTAGCCACCGCCCGCTCGGCGAGCCGGGCGAGGGAAATCGGGGTTCGCAAGGTGCTCGGTTCGCAGAGAAGAACGCTGCTGGTGCAGTTTCTCGTCGAAGCGATGCTCTTCAGCTTCCTGGCGATGCCGATTGCTCTCTTGCTTGTGGAGGTGTCCCTGGGACCGTTCAATCGTCTCGCCGGCAAGTTGCTCGAGTTCAGCCTGCTCGATCCCCTGTGGCTGCCGGGAGCACTTTTCCTGCTTGTTGTTGTGGTTGGGCTTGTTTCCGGGAGTTATCCCGGACTCTACCTGTCGTCGATCAGACCTGCTCAGGTAGTGAAGGGCCCCTTCACCTCCCCCGCAAGCGGCAAGAGACTGAGGAATTTCCTAGTGGGCGCCCAGTTCGTGATGACGATTGGGCTCATCACCAGTACCCTGCTCGTCAGACAACAGATGGATTTTGTCAGGCAGGCAGATCTCGGCTTCGCGCAAAGAGGCATCATTGTAATCTCAAACAACAACCATCGACTCGCCAGCAAGGCGGAGGCATTTCGAGATGCCTTGATGAATCATCCTCAAGTCATCAGTGCTTCGCTCTCCAACGGCGTGCCACCCCATTCGCAATTTACGGACGGATATGAAGTGGAAGGCAAGGGCGAAGAGGTGTTTGGACTGACCTCCTACGTCGCGGATGAGCACTTTCTTTCCACACTGGGAATATCGATCAGCGCAGGCCGCGGGTTTTCGCAAGACTTCGCAGACGCCTCGAGCGTGATCCTCAATAAGGCAGCGGTTCGGTCGCTCGGATTGTCCGATCCGATCGGGAAGACCATCGTCTATCCTGGCGGCGGGAATGCCAGGTACCGCATCATCGGGGTGATGAAGGATTTCAATTTTTTGCCGCTGTATTCGCCCATAGAGCCGTTTGCGCTGTTTCATTCATCTTCGCAATCTTACACAATTCCGGAATCATACCTCGTCGTTCGCGTTCGACCGGATGATCTCGACGGCACCATTCGAATGCTTGAGTCGGAGTGGAAATCATTCGTCTCTGCAACTCCATTCGAGTACACCTTCCTGGATGAAAGCCTCCAGGCCGAGTACCGCTCGGCCTATCGTCTCGGCCAGGTGTTTCTGATTTTTGCGGGCCTGACGATTCTGATAGCCTGTGTCGGGCTGTTCGGGTTGGCTGCGTTTGCGACGGAGCGACGAACGAAAGAGATCGGCATTCGCAAAGTTCTGGGCGCGACCGTGCCAAGCGTTGTGGGTTTGCTGTCCAAAGATTTTTTGAAGCTGGTATTAATCGCCAACGTCATTGCGTGGCCGGTTGCCTATGTTGTCATGAACAATTGGCTGCAGGATTTCGCTTACCGCATTGCGATTGGCTGGTGGGTGTTTGTTATTGCCGGCGGCCTGGCACTGCTCATTGCTTTGCTAACCGTGAGCTTCCAAGCTCTGAAAGCCGCGCTGGCGAATCCGGTGGAGGCGTTGCGATACGAATGAGCGGAGGGCTGATGACCTGTCGCCCCGTGTTCAATCGCACCTACATTGCCCTGCGCCTGCAAAGCGTGGATCTTGCCGCCACGCTTGCGGGCGTCGAAAAAGCGTGGAAAAAGCTGGCGCCCGAGTGGCCGTTGGAATTGTCATTTCTCGATCAAACGACGGCGGCGCAATACCAGCGCGAACGGCGCGTGAGCCGTGTGGTTGGGCACGCGGCCTTCCTGGCGCTTTTCATCGCCTGCCTGGGCTTGTTCGGATTGACGGCATTTGCTGCGGAGCAACGCACCAAAGAGACCGGCATTCGCAAAGTGCTGGGCGCATCCGTGACCGGTGTGGTGGCGCTGCTTTCAAAAGACTTTGTCAAGCTCGTGCTCATGGGTAATCTAATCGCCTGGCCGGTGGCTTATTTCGCAATGAACAAGTGGCTGCAAACTTTCGCGTATCGCATCGAGGTTGGCTGGTGGATGTTTGCGCTGGCTGGCGCGCTGGCAACAAAAAATTTCTAGAACTTTTTTCTAACTTTTTGCGTCCTTATGACATAGACTTGCAGATGGGTTGCAAATCAAAATCGCTGCAGTAGAAATAGAGCTGAGTCCGCGTTTTTCTATGGCAGTTTTTATGGGTCGTCGCAAATTTTTGAAAAGCGCCTCCGCGCTGTTGCTGGCCGCGCACGAGGGCCTGGCGTTGAGTCTTCCGAAAAACGCAAGCCAGACGGCCAGCAATAACACTCCGCGCCTGCTCCGCCTTCGCCTGCTTACCGCTGCGCCGTTGGCAAAAATGAAATCATTTTACCTCGATCTTCTCGGTTTGCCTGTGCTCGAAGAAAAAGCCGGTGAATTCACTTTCGCCGGCGGCCAGACCGCGGTGACGTTTGCGCAAGCGCTGCCAGGACATGGCGAGCCTTTCTATCATGTCGCTTTCAATATTCCCGAGAATAAAATTTTGAGTGCGCACGACTGGCAAAAACCGCGGAGCTCGTTGGACCGCATCAATGCAAACTTGCGCGATCCCCAGTTTCCCGAGGACGTGGTTCATTTTAGGCACTGGAATGCACACTCGATTTTCTTCTGGGATCCGGCGGGGAATCTCATCGAGTACATTGCACGGCATGATTTAGAGAATAGCGCAGCCGGAGCATTTACCGCCAAAGATATTCTGTACGCCAGTGAAATCGCATTTATCTCGGAGGAGGTGACCAACACGGCTGCGGAAATGAGAAAGGCTCTGGAGCTGGGCCAGTATCGCGGAGGCGACGATCGTTTTCGGGCACTCGGCGATGAACAAGGCCTTCTGCTCGTCATCATCCGCGGCCGGCGCTGGGGCTACGAAGAGAAAGCGCCGCCCACCGGCATTTTCCCAACCGTGGCGGAGATTCGTGGCGCTAAACCGGCGCAACTGGCCCTCACCGGCTATCCTTATGAAATAATTATGAAATGAAAGCATTGACAAGATTTCGCGTATCATCAGTCTGCTTTTTAGTTCCCTCACCGTTTTTGATGAGCTAATCGCACAATGACCCGAGCAGCATACTCATTAGAAGGCGATCTATCCAAGCAACTCCCCGTCAGGTTGCCATTTTATTATGGCTGGATCATCCTGTTCATGGCTGCAGTAGCAATGGTGGCCACGCTTCCCGGGCGCAGTGTCGGCATCGGGCTGATTACCGAACCCTTGCTGGCAGACCTCAAACTGTCCCGGGTTGGCTTTGGCGAAATGAATTTCTGGGCTACCCTGAGTGGCGCCACTTTTAATATGTTCTGCGGCCAGGCCATGGACCGCTTCGGCGCGCGCAACGTTTCAGGCCTTGTGTTGTTGGCCCTCAGTTTGGTGGTGCTGGCATTCAGCCAGGTTGCTGCTGCCGGCATCGTGTTGCTGCTACTGGTCCTTATGCGTGGCCTGGGGCAGAGTGCCCTGTCGGTTGTCAGCTTGACCATGGTAGGCAAGTGGTTTGTGCGGCGGCTGAGCATTGCCATGGGAATCTTCTCCGTGATCATCAGCCTTGGGTTCGTGGCTTTGATTCTGGAGGTGCAACGAGCTGTGGCCGCACAGGGGTGGCGCGGACCCTGGCAGGCTCTCGGTTGGGGGCTTGCAGCGGCGGCGGGGTTGAGTTGGCTGCTCGTGCGTCGCAGTCCGGAAGCGATCGGCCTCGCACCGGAGCTCGAAACCAGCGCGCAAGTTGTCGATAAAGATTCTGCGCTGGCGCAGGTCACTTTCACTTTGCCACAAGCTTTGCGTACGGCGGCCTTTTGGGTATTTGCCGTCGGCAGTGCGCTGTACAACCTGGTGATTTCCGGCGTGCTGCTCTTCAACCAATCCATCTTGCAGCAGCTTGGTTTGGGAGAGGAGGTTTATCGCAACGCGATGGCCTTGTACATGCTCACGGGCCTGGCCGGCAATTTTCTCGCAGGCTGGCTGGCGCGCAAATGGTCGCTGTTACGATTGATGTCCATCGCCATGGTGTTGGTCGCTTTATACTTGCTGTTCCTGCCTGCCGTCACCAACCCGGCGGCGGCGATTGTGCATGCCGCATTGCTAGGTTTGTCCGGCGGTGTGGTCGTGGTTATTTTCTTCACGGCGTGGGGAAACGTTTATGGGCGCGGGCATCTTGGTAAGATTCAGGGCGCAGCCCAACTCCTTACGGTTTTATCTTCGGCGGTTGGCCCCTGGCTTTTGGCCGCGGTGTTCGAGCGCACCGGTTCCTATAGTCCGGCCTTTTATGGATTGGCACCGGCGATACTTTTGGTTGCGATCGCCGGGTGGCTGGTCAGATTGCCGGAAATCCCGCCGGGGCAGAGTTTGTAACGCGTGAAACAGGATGATGCTGGATACTGGATAATGGACAATGATCGCAAATCTATTCACTATCTACGATCCACTATCTACGATCCACTATCTACGATCTACTATCCTCGACCCTCAAACCTCGACCCGCCAAAGGAGCTCCCGATGCTCAAAAACCTCCTCCTCACCGCATGGCGAAATCTAAAGAAACGCAAAGGCTACGCCTTCATTAACATCATGGGCTTGGCGATTGGTATAGCCTGTTGCCTGCTGATTCTCCTTTATGTAAAACAAGAGTTGAGTTACGATCGCCAGCATCCCGATTACGAACGGATTTATCGCGTCGCTCTCGACATTCGCTCCGGCTCTTCCAACCGCGTGTTCGCCAACGCTTCGGCCACGCTCGCGCCGGCATTGAAAAAAGATTTTCCACAGATCGAAACGGCTTTCCGGCTGCTCAAAACGGATAGCCGTCTGGTCTCCGATGGCGGTGAGAAAAAGTTCTACGAAAAGAACTTTTTCTACGCCGATCCGGAAGTGCTGCAGGTTTTGTGTTTACCTTTGCGCGCCGGCAATCCCCAGGAAGCACTTCTGCGTCCGGCAACGGTGGTCATTTCGGAAGCCCTCGCCTTTAAATACTTCGGTGAGGCCAATCCGACCGGAAAAACACTGATTATCGCCGACAAAAAATACGAGGTGACCGGCGTGTTCACGGATGCCGGCTTCAACTCACACGCCACTTTTGATCTCATTGCTTCCTTCTCTACGCTTGCCGAATGGCCGCTCCTGGAGAACTGGTATTTGACCGTCTTTTACAATTACATCAAACTCAAGCCAAACGTCGATCTTGCAGATTTCAAACAAAAAATCGAGCATTTTGCCAATCGCTACGTGGGAGATGGACTGAAAGAACAAAACGCCAGTTTTCACTACTTTTTGCAGCCGATTCATTCTATTCATCTGCATTCGCGCTTGGACGGCGAGCTCGCGCCGCCCGGCACGATCAACTCCGTTTACATTTTTTCCGTAGTCAGTTTCGTTCGGGCAGCCGAGGCGTCGCGCTGCGCAAAGTGCTGGTCACCGGTCAATTTGCCATTTCATTGTTGCTGATCGCCGGCACGCTCACGGGATTTCGCCAAATCCAATTCATGAAGAACCAAAACCTCGGTTTTGACAAGGAGCAGATGTTGGTTCTGCCGATTCGCGGCAATACCGCTTTTCCGGAAAAGTATGAGAGCATTAAAAACGAGTTTCTGAAGCAGGCCACCCTCGTAGCCGCAACTGCCTCCAGCAGCGTGCCGGGGCGCGGGGTTAGCAACTTCGCCATCGAGCTGATGAACGAGGTCGACAAAAAAAATCAGTCGATGTATTATGCTTTTGTCGATCACGATTTTGTCGAGCTGTTTGGCTTAGAAATCATCGCCGGCCGGAGTTTCCGGCGCGAGCTGGCAACGGATGCCGGCAATGCCTTTCTCATCAATGAAGCCGGATTGAAAGCCTTTGGCTGGGCAACGCCGGAGGAAGCTTTGGGCAGGCGCATTCAAACCGGCTTTGAAGGCCGGCAGGGCGAGATTATTGGTGTGTACAAGAATTTCAATTTCCGCTCGTTGCAGTACGAAGTCGAGCCCTTGGTGCTGGCGATGCATCCGCCATGGTTTTCTTATCTCACGCTTAAAATCAACACCATGGAGGTTCCGGCGACGCTCGGTTTCGTACGCGAGCAATGGCACCGGTTCTTTCCACAGCACCCCTTCGAATACTTCTTCCTGGACGACAATTTCGACCAGCAGTACCGCGCAGATGAAAGAATGACGACGATCATTCTAATCTTTACCTGTCTCGCGATTGGCGTGGCCTGTCTGGGCTTGTTCGGCTTGGTCGCCTTCGTGACCGTGCAACGCACGAAGGAAATCGGCATTCGTAAGACGCTCGGAGCTACAGTATGAGAATCAAATACTACTTACCCCTTCCCATAGTCTTCATTCTCATACCTCACGTTGTATTGTCAGCAAATCATTATGTTCGCAGCGGGGCCACCGGCAACGGCACGGGAATGGATTGGGCCAATGCCTTCCCCTTGCTTCCAACCAGCCTTGTTCGCGGCGATACTTATTATATCGCGGATGGCCAATATTCCAGCTACACGTTCGACGATGCGACCTCAGGCAGCCTCGTGATTACGATCATAAAGGCGACCGCGGGCATTCACGGCACCGAGGCCGGATGGCTCGGCTCCTATGGGGATGGTCAGGCTTCCTGGGGACCGATCAACTTCAACTCGAGTTATTGGGTGTTTGACGGTCAGGTGGGTTCTGGCACAGGCGAGAGCCAGTCCTACGGGTTCAAAGTCTCCTATAGCGGCTCCGGCAGAATCGTAAAGCTCATCAGATTTGACAATTCGCCCTCATATATAACGGTGCGTCACGTCGACATGGCGCATGCAGGTGCATTTGGCGACAATGGTCATGATATCATCTATTCATTCGGGGCCACCACTATACGTTTTCTTATTGCTACTTGCACGACGTGGGGAGGGCCCCCATCTTATTCAGAGGCACGAGTGACTGTGTTTTTGAGTACTGTTACATTGCCCGAAACGAAAGCAATCCTAATGAACACTCCGAAGCGATCAGCGCCTTCTCGGGCACGGATAGAAACGTTTTCCGCTATTGCATATTCGAAGACGTCGAGGGCACCGGTTGCATCGTGTTCAGCGGTGACGGCTGGGAAATTTACGGCAACGTTATTTTTTTCACGCCGGGGTACACCGGAGACAAATTTGGCAACGGCGCGATCGCGACGTGGAGTGCGGCAGAGCATTACACCACCAACGTGAAAATCTACAATAACGTTTTTGCCAATCTTGGCGACGCCTTGAACGGCGGTTTAGGTTTAAAACCCGGCAACAACGTTGCTTATAACAATCTTTGGTACAAGTGTGACCGGCCCAGGATGAACGGCGTTTCACACGATTACAATTCACTCTATGATTGCGATGATAATAGTGCGGTGAGCGGCGAGGCGCATGGCCAGGTCTTAACCGGGCATCCTTTTATGAATCTGGCCACCAAAAATTTGCGGCTTGGCGTGGGGACTGCTCCCGGCCTGAAGCTCAACTCACCTTATGAGCAGGATCCGGAGGGAAGAATCAGAGGGGCGGATGGCACGTGGGATAGAGGAGCGTTCGAATTTGGTGGTGCGAGCGGCGGCAATCGCGCGCCGGTGCCGAATGCCGGTCCTGATCGCGGCGTTGTGATTGGCGCTGAAGTCATATTGGATGACTCATCTTCGAGCGACCCAAACGGCGATGCTTTGACCTATTTGTGGGCACAAATCAGCGGCCAACCGGTCCAGCTTTCGGGCACCACGACGGCGCTGGCGCGCTTCACACCGCTTGCCGTTGGCACTTATGCCTTCCGCCTGACCGTCAATGACGGTCAAGTTTCCGCATCGGACGAGGTGACCGTAGCCGTCAGCCTTCAAGTCGCAACCGACGGCCTGCTCGCTTATTGGAAAGCCGATGAAAGCAGCGGTATGATCGCCAGGGATTTTGCCGGCTCCCATGACGGTACCCTCATGAACGGCCCGGTCTGGCAGCCCAGCGGCGGAAAAATCGGTGGAGCGATGGAGTTTGATGGTGTTGATGACTATGTAGAGATCGGTACAATCGATATTATTGGCGGCGCCGGCCTGACTTTAGCGCTTTGGTTCAAGGCCGATGATCTCTTTTCGAGTTACGCCCGGCTCATCTCCAAAGCAATGGGGAGTACAACGGATGAGGAGCATTACTGGATGCTGGGCACGGGTGAAAGCGATGGCACCGGACTTCGTTTTAGATTGAAGGCCGGCGGATCGACGACGCTGTTGAAGACGAGCGCGGGGCAGATAGCGCCCGGCACCTGGTACCATATTGCGGCTACCTATGACGGTAACCAAATGCGCCTCTTCAAAAACGGTGTGCAAGTCGCCAGCACAAACAAATCCGGCGCGGTGGATACGAATTCCAACGTGTGGGCTGCGATTGGCAATCAACCGGCAGCCGCCGGCAACTGGCCGTTTGACGGCGTGATCGACGAGGTGCGTGTTTATAATCGCGCCTTGAGCACGGCGGAGATTGCAGCAATTGCGAATGTATTGACAAGTGTTGATTCTGAAGACTCAGCTCAAGATTCACCCATCATCTATGATCTGAGCCAGAACTACCCCAACCCCTTTTACCCTTCCACGACCATATCATTCAGCCTGCCGAACAGTGGCCTCGTAGTGCTGTCCGTCTACAGTTTGCTCGGACAGCAGATTGCCAGTTTGGTGAACGCCAAACTGCCCGCAGGAAAGCATGCGGTGCAGTGGACGCCTCAAGACGTGCCGAGCGGCGTTTATTATTACCGCATCGAAGCGGGCAGTTTCGTGCAAACGATGAAAATGCTGTTGGCGAAATGAGAGCCGATCGGAAAACCCTGAAATGTCATCCCGGGATCTTGGTTGATTTGGGCACAACATCGATCTCTGGCGTGGGTGCCGAACCCACCAAGATTCTTGCAGAATGACATGGCGAAGGGTAAAGCTTTGGAGGATTCAGTGCATGACCTGTTTTCAGACGAGTATTTCTCGCACAACTTCTTTGAGCGCATTCGGGTTCAGTAGACTTTTTTTGGGTTTCTTTTTCTCCCATCGAATGGTTGACAGGTCCCTTTCATGACCGATATGCACCATCCTGCCCATCTCGATGAGCCGCCTATCCACGGCGGACATGCGTCCCAAGCAAATCGAATAGGCCGGCGTGCCCAATATCGCGGCTTCCCGATTCATCGTTCCGCCCGCGCTGATCACCAGGTCTGAATAGTGGCACAGATTGCTGCCATCCAGCGGCGTGTTGGGCACCACCAGGTTCGGATACCAGCTTTTAATAAATTCGGCCTGCTGCGGCACTCGGGGCAGAATAATGGCAAGAACCTCGGAGTTTCGATCCAGCACAGCCAGCAACTTTTCAAATATTGGGTTTTCAAAGCGGTGATAAATGGCCATGTCAGCCGGCGACCTGACCGTCACTACGATTGTCTTTGAAAAGTCCCGGTTCTCATCCAAGGCACAGCTCGTGGCCAGCTCCCGCATGAAAGATTCTTTCGGTTCAAATTCTGACAAATAGATTTGTTCTTTAAAGCCACTGTATTTGTATACGCTTCGGGGGTGAGCGCCAAAGCGCCGCAATGCGTGGTCAGGGAAACAATCGGGTACAATGATCTTGTGCGCCAACCGAAACGCCAGATGATTGGCGGGCTGCCCTTCATAATCCATGAGCGTCACGGTTTTTGCCCCAACCATCCGCCCGGCAACAATGCTTTTGTATGAATTGTGGCTGACGGCCAGGTCAATGGCTTTGTCCCTGGCAGCCGAATGTAATTGCTTGGCATGCCAGGCAAAATTGCATAGCTTCATCATCAAATTGCTGCCGCCATGCTTGCCCACGATCACGCCCTGGAGGCCGTACTTTTTTCCAAGCGCGACGGTTTGGGCATACTCCCGCATGGTGATGAAAATATTGTGCTCGCATGAGCCCAATTTTTTTATTATCGGTTGAAAAAAATTGACATGCGGAGAATTTGCCAGGTCGATCCAGATGTTCATGGTTGCCCTATATGTCTCTATTCAGCTCCTGACCCCCGGTGATCGAGGTTGGTTCGGCAAGCAACGCCACCGTGTCATCCCGTAGGGATCTTGTTAAGTTTCTGGCACGGTGCTTGTGCTGAAAAAGATGCCTCCTGCATGACATGTTACTTGAAAGCATTTTGCCATCAAATCATCTTGCCC
>JBOHQX010000203.1:0-96393 GCA_050732395.1 bacterium | reverse complement strand
TTTTCCAACGGATAGATTAAGACCAACGGATGGAAAGATTGAGTGTTCTATCCGTTGGACTTAATCTATCCGTTGGAGCCGCCCGCAGGGCTACGGATTTCAGCTTGTCTGAAAATCCGTTGTAGATTATTTAGCTATTAAACCTTCAAATTTTTTTTCTGAATCTTGGTACCCAATTTCCCATCATAAATAAAAAAGCTACAGATGATCCGTAGCTTTTTCGTTGCCATGAAGTTCATACGCTTTGCGGGCCGGCTCATTTCTTTTCTGCCTTATCCGCTGCCTTTTTAGGACGCGGAGTTGGCGGTGGCGGCGGGTGGAATGGCAAGGGCCGGTTTTGTTTTTGCTTGCGGCGGATCATATTTGCGATGTTCTTTTGGCGATTAAAGGTTCCACGCATGGCGATCTCCCTTCCAGATTGACATCGTATCAAGAAAATCTTAGCGGCTGCCAGGTTTCACGGAAAGGCCGATTTGTATTTTCAAACCGAAGTTCAGTACCACAGCAAGGGCATTTATATGTTTTCAGGGGGTTCCCAATAGATGTAAGCTGAAGGATTGACTTGCGATTTTGTGCGAAGCAGTTCGTGCAAAGCCAATGAGCCGGTTCACCGGAGTCAACAGCAAAAGACCATCCAGACCTGGAAAGGTCTGGATGGTCTAGGTCACTCATGCCGCCGGCAGTTGAGGCTTGACAGTTGCCGCATTCTTTTCATCGGCCGGGCGCCGGACGCGCCGGCCCAATGTCATTTTAATCACATCATCCATCTCGCTGGCAAAGTGGAACTGCATGGTCTCGCGCACGTGCTGCGGAATTTCTTCGAGATCTTTACGATTTTTTTCCGGCAGAACCACCTTGTCGATGCCGGCGCGCTTCGCGGCTAGCACTTTTTCCTTGATGCCGCCCACCGGCAAGACCAGGCCACGCAGGGTGATCTCGCCCGTCATCGCCACATCGTGCGCCACCAGACGGTCGGTCAGCAAAGAAACCAGCGCCGTAAACATCGTCACGCCTGCGCTCGGGCCGTCTTTGGGAATCGCGCCCGCCGGCACGTGAATGTGAAGATCGGTTTTGTCGAAAATCTCTTCATCAATGTCGAGCTGCTTGGCTTTGCTGCGAATATAAGACAGCGCAGCGTGCGCAGATTCCTTCATGACTTCGCCGAGATGGCCGGTGAGCGACAGGCCGCCTTTGCCGCGCATCTTGGTGGCTTCAACGAACAGAATGTCGCCACCTACGGCGGTCCATGCCAAACCGGTGGCCACGCCGCTGCGGCTGATGCGTTCTTTGGCATCGGAGAAGAATTTGATCACGCCCAAATATCTCGCCACGTCATCCTTGCGCACGACTTTGGGCTCGGCCGTCGCGCCGTTTTGACCGCGGGTTTCAACCCATTCGCGAGCGGCGCCGCGACATATGTTGGCAATCTCACGCTCGAGATTACGCACGCCCGCTTCGCGCGTATAGGCCGAAATCACTTGCGCAATGGCGTCTGGCTCGATGTTGAACTGTTCCGGCTTCAAGCCATGCGCTTCGAGTTGTTTGGGCACCAGGAACTTTTCCGCAATGCGAATCTTGTCTTCCGCGGTGTAGCCCGGCAGCTCGATGAGTTCCAGGCGGTCTTTCAAAGCCGGATGAATCGGATCCTCCAAATTCGCCGTGGCGATGAACAAAACGTGCGAGAGGTCGAACGGCACTTCGAGATAATGGTCGCTGAAGGAAAAATTCTGTTCGGGATCCAGCACTTCCAACAAGGCGGAGGAGGGGTCGCCGCGAAAATCCGCGCCGACCTTGTCGATCTCGTCCAGCATGAAAATGGGATTGTTGACGCCCGCGCGTTTCAGTCCTTGCACGATGCGGCCCGGCAACGCTCCGATGTAGGTGCGGCGATGGCCGCGAATCTCGGCTTCATCATGGACACCTCCGAGCGAGATACGCACAAATTTGCGGCCCATGGCGCGCGCGATGGAGCGGCCCAACGAAGTTTTGCCGACACCCGGAGGACCCACAAAGCACAAGATCGGCCCTTTCATGTCCGGCTTCAATTGGCGCACGGCCAGATACTCCAGAATGCGTTTCTTTACTTTTTCCAGATTGTAGTGATCTTCGTCCAGCACCTGGCGGGCGATGTTGACGTCCAAATTGTCGTCGGTTTTTTTGCTCCAGGGTAATTCGATCAACCAATCCAAATAGGTGCGCGAGACCGTATACTCGGCCGCGGCTGGCGGAATCTTGGATAACCGATCGAGCTCTTTGTCCGCAACCTTCTTTGCCTCTTCGGGCAATTTGGCTTCTTCGAGGCGCTGGCGCAATTCATTGATCTCGCTGGTGCGCTCGTCTTCGTCCTCGCCCAGCTCGCGCTTGATCGCCTTCAACTGCTCGCGCAAATAATATTCGCGCTGGTTTTTGGAAATCTCGCCCTGCACCTCGTTCTGAATCTTGCTGCCGAGCTCGAGAATTTGCAGCTCTTTGCTGAGCAAATAAGTGACACGCTCGAGGCGCTTGCGCACGTCGGTGATTTCAAGAAAGTTCTGCTTTTCTTCCAGTTGCAGATTCAAATTCCACACAATGATGTCCGCCAGCCGGCCGGGGCTCTCGGTGTTCATCACCAGCATGGCGTGTTCGGGAGTGAGATAGGGCGCGAGATCCACGGCCTTCTGAAACTGCGCGCGAAGATTCATGACCATGGCTTCGATGTCCAAACCCTCGACTTTTTCATCGGGATACGGCTGTACGGCGACCACCATGTAGGGTTCGCTCTGCACGTAATCGAGAATGCGCCCACGCGTCACACCTTGCACCATGGCACTTTGGGTGCCATCGGGCATTTTGAAGATCTTCATCACTTGTGCGATCGTACCCCAGCGGAACAGATCATCGGAGAGCGGATCTTCGGTCGCACCGTCTTTTTGCGCCACCACCATGATGAGCTTGTCGCCGCGAATCGCATTTTCAATCAAGCGCACCGATTTCTCGCGGCCGATAGAAAGCGGCAGGATTTGGTGCGGATATATCACGGTATTGCGCAGCGGCAGCAGCGGTAGCACTTTCGGTATTTTCAATTCGAGTGTTTCTTCTCTTTCGCTAGCCATTGATTTTTCCTGATGGGAAAAACAGCCAAAATCCAACAAAAAGTGTTTGGGACATGTAACTGACAAATGCTGTGCCAAACAACGCCAGCATTATTTTCAACGCGAAAAGAAGTGATTTACACGAGTGTTCCCTTCCAAGTGTTTGTAATTTTTACCGGCATTGGCAGAACTACGCTATGTTGGCAGAAATTTAGGCATCTTGGCAGAAGACCATCCGTCAGTTCTGGTGGCCAGGTTTCGCATGAGGGATTAGCTTGACAATGTTAAGTTAGAACAAGAGCCCCTATTCCTTGTCATTCCGTAGGAATCTTCCCTAGAAACCTGCACCAAGAACTAGGGAAGATGCTTACAGCATGACAGATTGAGGTGGGGCGAGTTTAACTTAACATTGTCAAGTTAGAACGTTACACTTTACACGTTACACGATTATCGTGTAACGTGTAAGATGATTCTTAAGAAGTTTATAGGATCAGTTTTCGTCCAGAAAGCTTGCCAGGTCCCTGGCCATTTCTTCCAAGAGTTTTTGATCGTTTTCCCAGAACGCCTCGCGTGTGTGGCTGTCGATATCGATTTCGCCGTACATGCGCTGGCCCTGAATCGGTACGACGATTTCAGATTTAGTTTCTATGCTACACGCAAGATAACGTGGATCGGCATTGACATCGGGCACGACAATGGTTTGTGCTTCAGCGACGGCGGCGCCGCAAATGCCCTGCCCGATGGCAATACGCGCATGGGGCGTGGGCGCGCCGAGGTAGTTGTGCACGACCAGTTCATTTCCCTCGACGAGGTAGATACCCACCCAGTCATACTTTGGAAAATCACGCTTAAGCATGCCCACGCATGCCCGATAAACCTGATCGACGCCGGGTTTGGCTTGCAGCAAAGCGCGCAGCTCCTGACCAGCGAGATGCCCGAGCACGACTTCGACGCCGCGATGATAGCTCATGATGCCCAGTCCGCAAATCTGGCTCAGGCAAACTTCGCGGATGACCGAGTGTCTACGAAAATCTTCGCGTTGATGAATGTTGGACAGATGCACTTCGACCGCCGGCAAACCTGACGCGGCAATGGCGTCGCGCAATGCGTAACTATAATGCGTGAGCGCGCCGGGATTGATCACCAGGCCGGCGGCGTTGTGCCGGTGCTCGTGCAGAAAATCGATGAGCGCACCTTCGTGATTGGATTGAAAGCAAATCGCTTCGGTATGAGATTTTTCTGCAAAGTGTTGCAGCTCCTGGTTCAACTCACGCAGCGTCCTGCGGCCGTAGATTTCCGGCTCGCGCTCACCCAACAGATTGAGGTTGGGACCGTGAACAATTAAAATACGTCGCATATACCTGTTTTCGAAATTCTCGGCAGAACCGGGCGGCACTGGCACTGCTCGGCGGTGTTTTGCCGCCGAGAGTCACCGAATGCGCCGAGACTCGCCGATCTCAGCTTTTAAGTATTCCCTCACGAATCAACTGCCCCAAAATCGCCGCGGTCTCAGCAGGCGTGTGTTGCGCGAAAGTGTCGATGATCATTTCCGCGCGCAGATAGAACGGTTCGCGCTGCAAGAGCAAATTTCGAATATGGGCCAGTCGATCGGAGGATGCAATCCGGCTGAGCATGGGCCTGTGGTTATCATCTCTTAAGCGCCGGAACAACTCTTCCGGCTGGCAGCGCAGATAAATGGCAAGCCCCTGCTGCAGCAACTGCCATACGATCTCCTGCGTAGGTGTGCCACCGCCCAAAGCGATGACGGCGTTCTTGCGATTCATCAGCGTTGCCAGAATATCCGCTTCGACGCGGCGAAAATAAGCCTCGCCGTGTTGCGCAAAGATTTGTTCGATCGGCATCCGCTCGCTCAGAACAACTTCATCATCCAAATCGACAAACTGCCAGCCCAGCGCCGGCGCCAACAGTTTTCCAATCGTGGTTTTCCCGCACCCCATGAAGCCCAGCAAGAATATCTGATCTACTCTTTTCTCCATGCCCGCCATCTTTCCTCGATTTCCAGCATGGTGTCTCCGCCAAACTTTTCCAGCATGGCGTCGGCCAAAATCAAGGCCAGAATCGCTTCGCCGATCACACTTGCCGCCGGCACGGCGCACACGTCGGAGCGCTCGATGTGCGCTTCCGCTGCTTCTTTCGTACGCATGTTTACCGATGCCAGAGGCCGCATCAGGGTAGAAATCGGTTTTTTTGCCACCCGTACCACCAGTGGCTGCCCGTTGGTGATACCGCCTTCCAGCCCTCCGGCCGTGTTGGAGGTACGATAATAACCACGCCCTGGTTCATAAAAAATCTCGTCATGCACGGCACTGCCCCAACGTGCGGCATTCTCAAAGCCGGTGCCTATTTCAACGCCTTTGACCGCGGGAATGCTCATCATTGCGGCGGCGATGCGGCCATCCAGCTTGCGATCCCAGTGCACGTGGCTGCCCAGCCCGATGGGCAAATGAAAAGCTGCCACTTCGAAAACTCCCCCCACGGTGTCTCGCTGTTGCTTGGCGCTATCAATTGCAGCCATCATGCGCTTCTCTGCTTCTCGATCCAAACAGCGCACGGGCGAGGCATCGGCTTGTACGTTGATTTCGGAGATTGGAACCGCATAGCCGCTTGCCTCCTGCAGAAAAGTGAATCGGCTGCGTGCTTCGTGGATTTGGATCACATGGCTGGCGATGGTCACCTGAAACGCTTCCAAAAACTTGCGCGCAATCCCCCCGAGCGCCACACGCATGGCGGTTTCGCGTGCGCTGGCGCGCTCGAGAATATTGCGAATATCATCGGTTTGATACTTGATTGCACCCGCGAGATCGGCATGGCCGGGCCGTGGAATTTCCACACGTTCGAGATTTTGAGGCGGCTCGCCGGCGGCCGCCATTTTGGTTTGCCAGTTTGGCCAGTCGCGATTTTCAATTTGCAGTGCAATCGGCGCACCCAGCGTTTTACCGAACCGCACGCCGCTCAGAATGCGCGCGCGATCCTGCTCGATACGCATGCGCCCGCCGCGGCCATAGCCTTGCTGACGGCGATGCAATTGTGCCGCGATCTCGTCCTCGCTGACGGCCAGGCCCGCCGGCATGCCCTCCATGATGCCCGTCAACGCCTGCCCATGCGATTCGCCTGCGGTTATGTAACGTAAATGATTCATGAGATTCCGGGAAGTATGAAGTGCGAAATTGTAGATAGTAGATGGTGGGTAACAGATGGTAGATAGTGGATTGTAGATGGTGGATAAAGACCTATCCACCATCTACAATCCACTACCCACCATCAACTATCTACGACGCTTCTCAGCCACAGTGTAGGAATTATTCCGGAAATTCTCAAGCCTTTTGCGGGCTGGCGGGAAATGGTTCGAGCGACCTGGAGCCGGTTCGAAGTCCCGAAGATGGTGTCACGGTGCAATGCGTCGTGACGAGAATGCGCTTTCACACCGATTGATTCGTGCGGAATGAGGGAATGAGAGTATCAATCAAATTCTGAGCATGAAAAGATGAAATAACGCCGGCGTGCTCAATCCTAGTCCCGTGTATGGCAGCGGAATAACCGCGGAGGAGGGGTGCGGCTCAGGATTTGAGCTGTTCCAATTTTGGGATCGTGAAATAAACCGAGGTACCTTCACCCGGCTTGGAGTCCAATTTGATCATGCCTTTGTGATTCTCAATGATGCGGCGCACAAGAGCAAGGCCAACGCCCGTGCCGGCGATCTTGCCGCCATTCGGCGCCCGCTGAAACAAATTGAAAGCTTTCTGCTGAAAAGCCGGTTCCATGCCCATGCCGTTGTCGCGCACCCAAAATGCGTGGAAGCGCGGCTGCTCCTGCCAGCCGACCTCGACGCGCAACGGCGCTTCGGGGCGACGATATTTCATCGCGTTGCTGAGCAAATTTTCGAACACCGCCTTGAGACCGTTTGCCTCAGCCAAGAGGCGCGGCAAATGTGCCGGCATGGCAAATTCGGCTTCCGCCATTTTTGTACCCGCGGCCGGGGCGGTGAATTCTGAGGGCGACAACGAAGTCTGCTCCAACAGTTTCATATCATTGACGACGTGGCTGACGATCTCTTGCAAATCGCACCAATCCAGCTTGGTGGTTTCATGACCCAGGCGATAAAACTCGAGGAGATCGAGAATCATTTTCTCCATCAACGCGGCATTCTTCTGAATGCGCTCCAGAAAATGCACATACTCTTCACCGAGGCGCGACTGCAACTCTTCATGCAGCAAATTCGCGAAACCCTGAATGGATACGATCGGCGTCTTGAGACTATGGCTGATGACGAAAACGAGATTCTCCAGCTCCTTTTCGCGGCGCTGCAGCTCGGCTTCGGCAGCGCGTTGCTGCCATGTGCCCCGCAACTGAACAAAACTGCCGGCGAGCAAGTCCGCGAGCGCCTGCACCAATTCGCGCTGCCATGCGTGAAACGCTTGCGGGTGCTCATGGCTGAAGGCTAGTGCACCCTCCCAAATCAAGTCAGGCGAGTTATTCCGCGCCGAATTCGGGCGAAGCCGCAGGGGGACAATCAACGCGGAAGCGAATTTTTTTGTGAAGAAGAAACTGGAAATCTCCGAGGCGGGATCGATTTGATCGGGCAAAGCATCCAGCGACGCACTGAACTTGTTCCAGGGCAGTGTCGCGCGGCGATCACGGCTCTCGCTTCCGCCGAAAGAAGCACGTACTTCGGCAACATGTCGCGTTTCACCCTCGAGTGCAAGCGTGGCCTCATGAAAGGAAAATTGCGCTTGTAGTAGACGGCACACACGCTCCCACAACTGTTCGACGGTTTCGGCGTCACGAAGTATTTCGCTGAGCGGGCGCAAGAAAGTTAGGTCAATCACAGTCGTGCGGGATTCAGCTTGCGGGGTGGTCCAATCGACGGCTCGAAACAGACGCGAGCTCTCCTCTTTGGCTTGAGCCTGCGGGATGATTTGCTTGTTCTTGCTCACGGCTCGCCCAACAAGTTTTGTTAGCGGCCTCCAAGGCACCGGCCCTCCAAGCTCCGGGCGCGGGGTGTTCTCACATGCGAGCATGAAACTAAAGGATTTGACGCCAAAATGCAAGGGGGAAAAGTTTTGTTAAGATTTTTTAACGAAAAGGCAAAGATTGAAGGCCTGGGCACTTCGGCATCCGTAATTGCATTTTTCTTTGTTTATGATATATTCGTATTCATGTCCTTCAAAGATCACTTCTCTCAACTTGCCAACGAGTACGCCAAGTACCGCCCGCATTATTCAGCGGCATTGTTCGAATACTTGGCGGCACTTGCGCCGGCGCGTGAAACGGCGTGGGACTGCGCCACCGGCAACGGCCAGGCCGCGCTGGGATTGGCGCCTTATTTCGCACGCATCCTCGCCACCGACGCCAGCGCGCAACAAATTACGCGGGCGGTTCCGCATGAGAGAATCGAATACCGGGTTGCCGTGGCGGAGCACACTGACATCGGCTCGCATTCCGTAGATCTGATCACCGTCGCGCAGGCGTTGCATTGGTTTCGTTTCGACGAATTCTATGCCGAAGTGAATCGCGTGCTCAGGCCCGGTGGTGTGATCGCCGTGTGGAGCTACGATCTCTTGCGTTGCGACCCTGAGATCGACCGCCTGCTCGACGAGTTTTATTACCGGCTTATTGGTCCCTTCTGGCCACCGGAAAGAAAGTTCGTGGAAGAACGGTATCGGACCATTCCATTTCCATATCCGGAAATTGCTCCACCGGATTTTTTCATGGAAACCGAATGGCTGCTCGAGGACTTGATCGGTTATCTGCGCACATGGTCGGCGACGCAGAGATTCATCGCGCAACAGAAGTTCGATCCCCTCCCCGATTTACGCGGCAAGCTGGCAAAGATTTGGGGTGAGCCGGCGCAAAGAAAGCACATGCAATGGCCGCTGCATTTGGGCGTCGGACGCCTCTCAGCCGCTTGAGCGGAAAATGTTCGCACTGTGGAATTGCCCAGAACGAGACGATGCAGCTTGAAGCTCGCCCCAATTGAAAATCCGCTACTCTATCGCTGGTTCGGCGTGCTGCGTTGTCCGCAATGTTGCAGCTACTTTTCAATGTTCGTGAAAGGCAAAATGCGTGCGCTGCAGTGCCAGCAGTGCTATCAACATTATCCCCTCACCAAGGGCATTCCACGCCTGCTCAAGCCGGAACGCGTTGATGCCCTCGAAGATTTCTGTGCGCAATACGATGCTTTGCGTTTGCAGGAGGGCTGGGCCAGCACGAATCCGGAATTCTATCTTCATCTTCCCGCTTGTGATCTGACCGGACGCCATGAGCAGGAGTGGCGCCTGCGCGCGAAGTCATTTCAACTGGTGCAAAAGTGGCTGGCAAAATTCGCGGCCGGGCAAGCGCTGCGTATTTTGGAAGTCGGCGCAGGCAGCGGCTGGATGAGCCAAAGACTCGCCGAACACCATGATCTGCTGGCCTGCGACGTCAATGCCGGCCACCACGGATTGTCTGCACTGCCTCTCGCCCGGCGTAGATTCATGACCGTACAAGCTGAGATGGGTCGTTTGCCATTGGCGGAGCATTCCCTTGACCTCATCATCGCCAATGCCAGCTTGCACTACAGCCACGATCCGGAAGCCTTTTTTATGGAAGCCCAACGTGTGCTGCGGCCTGAGGGCAAGCTGATCGTGATGGATTCGCCGGTCTATGGTGACCAGGCGGCGCAGGCAGCGGCGCGCGAACGCACCCGAACTTATTATGCGCACGCCGGCTTCCCCGGGCTTGCGCCGAGCTACCATGGGCTGTTGGCGGCACAATTCGAGAACGGCAAGTGCTTCAGCTTCACCCGCTTGCGACGGGATTTGGAGCCTTCAGGCCTGCTCAAGAAATACTTGCGCGAGAAATTCGGCAAAAATGCTGCTGCGCGCTTTCCGGTGTGGATCGGCACCGCCTTCGTTTCCTCTCGAGAACAGCGGCCGGCCGGCCGGCCGCGTGCGGGCGCGCTCATCATCAAGAATGACAGCTTGCTCACGTATTTTTTTCAAGGTGAGCAGCGCTATTGGCGTATTCCTGGCGGCGGTATGGAAGCAGGCGAAACGCCTGAACAGACGGCGCGGCGCGAATTGCGCGAAGAAATCGGCTTGAATATTGCTTTACGGCAAAGACTCGGGCCGTATTTTTTGTCCAACAAAAATCATTGGTATTTTTTGGCGGAAGCTGAGGGCCAGGGATTGCCGGAGGAAAACGCCAGCGGCCTTGAGGACGCCTGCATCGTGAATTGGCTGCCGTTGGAAAAATTGTCGCAGTTTGATATCCGACCCGCGGGGTTGAAGTGGGAACTGGTAGAGTATTTTCAGCACCAGGTAGAGTGAGGATAGTCTGAAGTGATCAGTCGGCGAGAATTCATCGGTATTTCCCGGCGCTTGTTCATCCTGAAAACGTTCGGGGCAGGGATTGGTTTGTTCGGCTGCGAGCAATCTCATTTCTCCGAGCAGCATCTTTTCCGTTCCACTTCGGCCGAAACCGTTTCTTCGCCGGTGGCAAGTGATTTCGAGCTTGATGGCCGCATGGAAATCGCGCTCGGCTCCTTTGACGGCAGTTGCTACCTGCTCGATGATTCTCTCAACGTTTGCACCGGTTGGCCGCAAGAATGTGCCGGCGGCTTCTTTTCTTCGCCGGCGTTGTGGGACGTCGATCGTGACGGTACGTCTGAAATCTTTATTGGTGGAAATGATGGCAAGCTTCATGGATGGCGTGTAAACGGCTCGCCCGTTCCGGGTTTTCCCATTGATCTCGGCTTTCAATGCTGGTCGTCGCCCGTGATCGTGGCGGATTCCCTGATCGCGATTGGCGGGTATGAGAAGATGTTTGTGTTCGATCGCGGGGGCCGGGCCGTTGTGGGCTGGCCGCAAGAGATCAACGGCTGGGCTGCGGCAAGTGCGGCTTGGCGCGACGAAGTGCTTGCCATTTCGACCTTGACGCGCGGAGAAACCAGCCGGGGCCACCTTTATGTGTGGCAACTTTCCGGTGAAGCCTGGCCGAATTTTCCTGTACGCTTGAAAATGGACTCCGACTCTTCTCCCGCACTCGCAGATCTCGATCGCGATGGTGTTATGGAAATCATCGTTGGCGATGACGGGGGGTTTCTGCACGTATTCAAGCTGGACGGCAGTGAATTGCCACCCTTTCCGCGATTGGTGGGCGAGGCCATTCAAGGCAGCGTCGCGGTTGCCGATCTCGATCACGACGAGGTTCTCGACATGGTTTTTGGCACGACCGACGGCGCCGTGCACGTGTGGAACGCGCTCGGGGATTGTGCTTTGGGCTGGCCCGTGCGCACGGGACACGAAATCAACGCTTCTCCGGCATTGGTTGAAATCGAAAACGGCGAATTTCGCATCATCATCGGCTCGGGCGATGAGCGCCTTTATGTTTTGCGGCCGGAGGGTAAACATGAAGTCGGCTTTCCGGTCGATTGCGGTGCCGCGATTCATTCTTCGCCGTTGGTGATCGATCTTGACGGCAATGGCCGGCGCGAGATTGTCTTTGGCGCAAACAACGGCATACATCTGCTCAAAGACGTTTTATCGATTGCGCCGGCACATTCTGACGCGGTTGAATGGAGCATGTTCCGGCACAATGCACGACGCACCGGCTCGCCTTCCAACACTTTGACATCCCGCCCTGCGGGATCTTGGTAGATTCCGTCATGCCCAGAATCCTCTCCACAAACGGCCCTTTTGATTTCGCGCTAACGCTGCGGCGCTATCAAGCTTTTGGCGAAGATGCGGCGAATTGGTATGATGGCCGAACCTTTCGCAAAGTTTTCAAAGCGCAAGAAAAATCCTACATCCTTTCTCTGCAGCGGCGCGATAGCGCCGTAGTGCTTGACCTCTGGCCAAAGACGCGCGCGCAACTGGTTTGGCAGCAGGCGGAGCGAACTGCCGGGAAGATTCTGGGCTGGCAATTTCCGTTGCAGGATTTTTACGAATTTGCTCGAAACGACGCGGTTCTTAAAAAACTCACAGAAAGATATTACGGCTTTCGGCCCACCCTGGCTGTGGATCTATTCGAATCGTTGATCACTTCCATCACCGCGCAACAAATCAATTTGCGTTTTGCTTTCACCGTGCGCAGCCGGTTGATCCGGCGCTACGGTGAAAAGCTGGCGATGAACGGCGAAACCTTTTTTGCCTTTCCTACGCCGGAAAGACTAACTCGTGTGCGCGTGCCCGCATTGCGTGCGCTGCAATTCACCGAGAAAAAATCCGAATACATCATCGGCCTGGCGCGCGCGATCAGCACGGGCCGGCTTGATCTCAATGGCCTGGCGCACCAACAGCATGAAGAAATTGCCGCGCAGCTCCTGCCCTTGCACGGCATCGGGCGTTGGACAGTCGACTGGCTGCTCGCGCGCGGCCTGGGCCGCGGCGATGCCATTGCCGCCGGCGATCTCGGCGTGCGCAAAGCCATGCAACATTTCTATTTCAACGGCGAGCAGAAGTCCGAGCAGGAATTGCGCGCATTCGCGCAGCGTTGGGGCGAGTTCACGAATTTGGCGGTGCATTATTTGCTGACCGGGATGGCGCTGGGGAGTTGAATTGCTATCGGTGTCAAAGAAGAATCACTTGCGAGTGATTCGGCTTTTGTTAACTTTGAGATGAAAGTTCTTATCTGTAGGAGCTGGTGCCATTATATAGCCGAGGTGAGTTATGGGTTTAGCCTCTATTCAGCTCCCGACTCCGGTTGACAGAGTTCGTACGGCAAGTAACATTATAATGTCATCCTGGAAGGATCTTTTTGATATTGAGCACAGTGCTTGTGCTGAAAAAGATGCCTCCTGCATGACATGTTACTTGGAAGTCTCAACTAAGAAGCCTGGAGCTGCAACTCCAGATTCTTAATGCAAAGATCGCAAAACTGCAACCACAAACTCCCCGAGAAACATTTGCAGATTTACGCGGCATTCTTAAAGGCCAGGTTGAGAGTACCGAAGAAGAAATAGACGCTGTGCTCTATCGAATTCCTACTGAAGTTCCTTAGAATTCAGCCGTATCGATCCCCCTGGAGAAAATATGTCCGCTCTCCTCGATCAAGACCTACAATCCCTCCAAGAAGTGCGCAGCCTGATGCAGCGTGCAAAGTCGGCGCAGCTCAAATTCAAAGAGTCTTCACAAGAACAGGTGGATCGCGTGGTCGCGGCCATGGCCGAAGCCGGCTTCAAAGCCAGTGAACGGCTGGCGCGCATGGCGGTAGAAGAAACCAAATACGGCAAGGTCGCGGATAAAACCATCAAAAATCAGTTCTCCACGCGCGATCTATATGAAGGCATCAAGCACCTTAAGACCGTGGGCGTGATTCGAGAAGACACCAAAAAGAAAATCCTCGAAGTTGCCGAGCCAATGGGCGTGGTCGCCGCCGTCGTACCCACCACCAATCCGACTTCGACGGCGATGTTCAAATGTATTATCGCGGTGAAAGCGCGCAATTCCATTATCGTGTCGCCGCATCCGCGCGCGAAAGAGTGTACGCAGGAATCGGTTTATGTCATGCGCAAGGCAGCAGAGAGCGCGGGCGCGCCGGCAGATTTGTGTTTGTGTCTGTCTTTGCCGACCAACGAAGGCACGAACGAGCTCATGCGTCATCGCGATACCGCGGTCATTCTCGCCACTGGTGGTACCGGGCTCGTGCGTGCGGCTTATTCTGCGGGCAAACCCGCATACGGCGTCGGGCCGGGTAATGTGCCGGTCTATATTGATCGCAGCGCGGATCTCCCGAAAGCAGTGGCAGATGCAGTGGCCGGCAAGACTTTCGATTGGGGCACGTTGTGTTCTTCCGAGCAGGCGCTGGTGATTGATGCAGCCGTCGCCGATCGCGTCTTGGAGGAATTGAAGCGGCAGAAGGCGTATTTTTTGAATGACACGGAAGCGGACAAGGTTGCGAAGGTACTGGTCACACCGGAGTTTCGCATCAATGCAGAAATGGTGGGGCAATCGCCGCAGCGCATTGCTGAAGCCGCCGGCTTCAAGATTCCCGACGAAGTGCGCGTGCTGGTTGCGCGCATCACCGGCGTGGGCAAGCAATATCCGCTTTCGGCAGAGAAGCTTTCTCCCGTGCTTGCAATGTTTATTGAAGATGGCTGGGAAAAAGGCTGCGAGCGCTGCATCGAATTGCTCAACTTCGGCGGCCGCGGCCATACGCTGGCGGTTCATTGCCAGGATCGCGAGGTGATCATGCAATTTGCTTTGAAGAAACCGGCGTTTCGAATTGTCGTGAATTCACCTGCTGCCATTGGCGCTGTGGGCTACACCACGGATCTCGATCCCAGCATGACCCTCGGCTGCGGCTCGTACGGCGGCAATATCACCAGCGATAACATCGGGCCGGTGCATTTGATGAACATCAAGCGCGTGGCCTGGGAAACCAAGCCGCTCAGCATGCCGCGCGATACCGGCGCTTGGCGGCCGTCGCTCGCGGCCGAAGTCCGCAAAGCCGAATTTCCTTATCAAAAGGCGCTGGCTTCCGAAGTTTCGCGCAAAGGCACCTCGCTCGCGACCGAATCTGCGGCCAGGCCGTTGTCGCTCAATCGCGAACCGGCCGGGCAGAAGCTCGGCACCAGTGGAATGAGTGCGGAGCAAGTGGATCGGATTGTGAAAGAGTTCAAAAAAATGCGAGGGGAGAAACAATCTTGAATTCTTCCGGAGAACATGCGAGCATCTGCTTAGCATTAGGTACACTGCGAACTTTTTACTCTTGGAGCATATGATTCTTCGAGCTGGACACGCACGAAGAGTTGTTCACACAAAATGGAAGCACGCAAAGTTTTTTACTTCAGATGGTCAATTTCAAAGTGAATATCTCAAAATGCTTAGAGGTACCATAGCAATTCATATTTGAATTGTGGCCTCAATTCAAGAAGAATAGCACCCTCTGGTAGCTTGCCCTCCCGCGTCGCCCTTTCCAAATTACATTGAACTTCAGCAGCCTGGTGACCTTAATCTTTGTGTTGGTGATCATTCTACTGCCCTTTATGATGGAATGTACACCAAAAGCGCCAAAATAGTGTCCATGTTTTTATGAAAACGTCCACTCAAAGTGTGCTGATATGAGAAGAAACTGTGTCTACGATACTAAAGAGATCGAGCTTTCGTCGCAGGCAAGCACCTATATTGTAATCTCAAAACTTAGAGCAGGAGAGTTAATTCCATGAAAAAACTGATTGCACTCGCAGCGCTAACGGTATTGTTGCTTCACGAGCGCTTGGCCCCGGTTATGGCGCAAAGTCAAAGCGAGAAGCAAATTGCAACAGCTTGGCAGGCATTAGCCGCGAACGACCAAGCCCAAGCCGAGACCGCTTTTCTTGCCGCCATCGCGTCGGATAAAAATAATGCCCGCGCTTATCTCGGGTTGTCCTATCTCTTCAGCATGAAAATGAAAAACGAGGCGGCGTGGCAAAACTTGGAGAAGGCACTGTCATTGGTGCCCGATCCCTACTCTTACATTTACGCTGCTTGGGCCACTGGGAAGATGCGGGATGCGAATTACAACATGAAAGTGGAACATCTTGCACTGCTGGAGAAGCTTGGACAACAGGCTGATACCGGCGGCTCGCTCCAGGCCATGGCGAATGATCAATTGGCGCAGCACTTTCTAAGCAAAGGAGATTTCACCAAGTCGCAGAAATATTTCGAAAAAGTGGGCGCGCTGCGGGAGTGGACGATCATCGGGCCTTTTGATAATGTTTCGGCCTCAGGCTATGACAAAATTTATCCGCCCGAACTGGAATATTCTCCGCAGCAAGAATATGAAGGCAAAAACAGCCTTTCCGTCAAATGGTTTGCGCTCACCGCAACACCGCACACCGGCTGGATCAATCATCGCGATTATTTTTCCCATCTGGATGCGGTCTATTACGCCAATACTTTCGTGTATGCGCCTGCCAAAATGAATGCAGAATTGCGTCTCGGTACCTCCGGCTCTGTGAAAGCCTTCCTGAATGATGAGCCCATGATTGCCGGCCCGGATGAAAATAACAATGACCTGGACACCTACGTCGTGGCTACTGAGTTGCAAGCCGGGTGGAATCGGCTCCTGATCAAATGCGGCTTCTCGGAGATCTATAGCTGCAATTTCTTAGCGCGTATCACGGATGAGCGCGGCGGGCCCATCCGTGAGCTAAAGTTTTCTACCGCGCCGCAAGCATATTCCCCGCGCCCTGGAGCGCCCGTGCAACCTCGTTTGAACTTCGCTGAAACTTTCTTTCAAGAACAGATTCGTCAATATCCCAGTCATTTGGAAAACTATCTGCTGCTGGCCGATTGCTACCTGCGCAACGACAAAGCCACGGAGGCGGAGTTGGTACTGCGCGCGACGCTGCGACAAGCGCCTGAGGCGGTATTCCTTTGGCATCATTTGCTCGAAGCCTATCGGCGGGGAGAAAAATATGATGAACGCGCGACAGCAAGTGAAAGGATTTTTACCCTGGACAAAAGTGTTCCGATCGTGCTAAAAGAGAAGATCGAGGAATATCTTGAAAATGGTGATTTCGATAAAGCCGAGGAGTGGCTGGCAGCACTGGAAAAATTGCTGCCGGAATCTGAAGAAATCTACGCATTGCAGATCAAACTTTATGGCAAAAAAAAGCAGGTCGAAAAGATATTCGAGCTTGCGGCTAGGGCTTACGAAAAATATCCCATGAATCCCGAGTTCGTAGCTACGCAGGCGATGCTGTCGATATTGATCACACGTGATTATCAGCAGGCCATAGCCATATATGAAAAATACCTGGCGCAGCACCAAGAAGCGAGTGTGTGGGTTATCCTTGCCGGTGTGTACTTGGAAGCGTCGAATCGACCGAAGTGGCGTGAATGTTATGACCAGGCGTTGGCTCTCACTCCCACGGCGAGCGCCTATCTTGTCCAGATGGCCGGCCAATATGCAGTGGAACAAAATTATGCTGAAGCAGAACAAGCGCTCAAAGAGGCGCTGGCGATTGCGCCCGCAGTTTCACAATACTGGTCCAAGCTCGGCGCGGTTTATCGCGGGCAAAATAAAATCAAGGCCAGCAAACAGGCCTATCAGGAAGCGCTAAAATATCAACCCGCGGATTACGAGGCGCGCCAGGCATTGCGCGATCTCGAGGGCAAGAAATCCGTCTTTGCGCAATTTCAGCCCAATGATATTCCCGGCTTGATCGCGCATGCGCCCACTCAGAGCGAGTATCCGGAGGACGGTGCGATCATACTGCTCGAGGAGACGCAACGCGTGGTTTATGAGGGCGGCGCTTCGGAAACGAATGCAGAATTGCTGGTGAAAGTTTTTAACCATCGCGGCATCGATGCCTTCAAAGAATATTGGCTGAGTTAAAATCCCTATGCGCAAGTGTTGACGATCGACAAAGCCGTCGTCATCAAAGCCGGAGGCGCCGAAATCAAGGCAGATATCGTTGAGAATCATCTCGTTTTCAAAAGCCTGGAATCGAACGACTGCATTTATATCAGATGGCGCATCAAAAACTACTATAGCGGTAAACTGTCCCGCCATTTTTGGGATACGTTTTATTGCAATGGATTTTATCCAGTCAAGAAAGCATCTTATACGCTGCTGGCGCCCGCGAATTTTCGCTTTCAACATGAATGCCAGAATTTTACGCAGACCCCCAAGCAGATAAAGAGCCCGGAAGGCATGATCTATCAATGGACGGTGGAGAATGAACCGGCAATTCGATATGAGTACGAGATGCCGCCGCTCGGCGATGTGGGCAAAGTTCTTCATCTTTCCAGCATTGAGCGCTGGGAAGTTCTCGTGACTTGGTATCAGGAATTGATCGGAACGAAGACGGAGAGCACTTTCGAAATCAAAGAACAAGTCGCCGCCCTCATGGAAGGCAAAGCCGACTTTTCACAGGACGAGAAGGTCAAGGCGGTTTATGAATTTATTACCGAAAACATTCGCTACAGCAACGTGGCTTTCCGCCAGTCGGGTTTCATTCCGCAAAAGGCGCGCGACGTGCTCATGACCAAAATCGGCGATTGCAAGGACATGGCGACGTTGTGTATCGCCATGCTGCGTGAGCTTGGGGTCGCCGCGCACTATGTGCTGGCTGCGACAACGGATGAAGGGAAGAATGAAGGAGCGTTGCCAGCGATTCTGTTCAATCATTGCCTGGTTGCCGTGGAAATGGAGAACGGGATGAAGTTTTTGGATCTCACCGCCTACAATTACCCTTATGGCGCTCTGCCCGAGACGGACCTCGGTGCGTTTGCCCTGCTGATCAAATCAGATGCAAAAGCTCCTATTCATGTGCCGAAAGAGGGTTTATTGACGAACAATCTCTTTAGAGATATTCGAGTCGAGGTGCAGAACGACAATAGCATTGTCGTGCACAGCCAATCATTGCGCACTGGCGCCCTCACCGCAGGAACCCGTTATCGTTATCGCCACAAAGGAACTCAGGAAATTGAGAAGCAGTTGATCGAATCTCTATCGACCGATTTTCCCGATCTGAAGTTGCAGAGTTACGAGTTTGGCAATCTTGACAATCTCGGGCCGGTCTTGCGCGGGCAATTTCATTTTCAAGGCTTGAATTGCGTGAAAGATGCTGGAGATTTCAAGATTTTCAGTATGCCCTGGCACGACAAAGCGGAACCGCTGCCTGGGTTGTCTTACGAACGTAGAAACTATCCGTATTTATATGCGGACGTTGTGGATACCCTGGTTGAAAAAATTGAAATGCGTTTGCCGGTTGGCTATGTGCCGGTCGAGCTTTCTACGGCGGAACGTTTGACCTGCGCGATTGCGGACTACAGTTTGCATTTGAGCTATGCCAATGGCATCATCACCGGCGAGCGCCGGCTCATCAACAAAAAATCAGAAGTCTCAACCGCCGAATATGCCGAGTTCAAGGAATTTTGGAACAGCGTGATGAAACAGGATGACAAACAAGTTTTGCTGCGTGCTTTGCCCAAAATCGGAGCGCGATAAGCAGGTGTGCGGGATTTCTGGCCTTGCTTTCATCGCTCGCAAGCCCTATTTTGTTTTATCACGAATTCAATCTCTTCCATGAAGCTTTTTGTTTGTGTGGTTAGACTTTACAAAAACCTTCTTCACTAACTCCAGAGGTTTTATCATGAACTCTTCTTATGAAATCTCGCGAGGCACGCCCGTCGCTGCGGAAAGAGCTGACGTACGCTCGGCATTCATCTCGCGCACCTATAGCCATCTTTTCGCTGCCATCGGGGCCTTTGCGCTGATTGAAGCGTATCTCTTTAGCTCAGGGCTTGCCGAGACGATTGCCCAAGCCATGCTCGGAACGTCTTGGCTGCTGGTGCTGGGTGGATTTATTCTGGTAAGCTGGCTGGCCAGCCGTCTGGCCTACAGCGCTCAATCCACGGCGGCGCAATATGGCGGGCTCGCAGCCTTCGTCGTGGCTGAGGCCATCGTGTTCGTGCCGCTGCTGTTCGTGGCGCAAAGCCTCGCCCCGGGCGTGATTCAGAGCGCAGCAATGGTGACACTGCTGGGTTTCACCGGGTTGACCGCGCTGGTTTTTTATACGCGCAGAGATTTCTCTTTTTTGGGCAACGTGCTCAAATGGGGCGGCATTCTCGCGCTGGTGCTCATTGTGGCTGGGGTGATTTTCGGCTTTCAGCTTGGCACCTTTTTCTCCGTGGCCATGATCGGCCTGGCGGGCGCTGCTATTCTTTACGACACTTCCAATGTGTTGAGAGAGTTTCCCGCCGACCGCCACGTCGCGGCAGCCCTGCAGCTTTTTGCTTCCGTGGCCATGATGTTTTGGTACGTGTTGCGGCTATTTTTGGGCTCGCGGGACTGACGGATCGTTTTAATTCTCCGGCAAGGGATAATGATGAAGTAATTTGGGCAAGACCATTTTTTTGCATATTACGGATAGAAACGACCCAGCGAATGCTCTTTGAATCCGCTGGGTTGTTTCTATTCGTAACTTTTGCCAAGGGCAAGCGGTACTGCTCTTTCATCACCCTCACCACTGACCCCAGTTTTTCATACAAGGGATCTCACTCATGCCCAAAAATCTAACCCGCCGCGATTTCATTTCGAGTGCAGGCGCCGGCGCGCTTGGAATGATCACCACGAACGCACTTTCGAATGAAAAAGAGCGCCACCACGCACCCAATCCCGGGTCCAAAAGAGTGCTTCGCCTCGCCCACCTCACCGATATTCACGTGCAACCTGAAAAAGGCGCGCCCGAGGGTATGGCGCGGGCGCTGCAACACGCGCAAAATCTCGCGGACAAGCCCGATCTCGTTTTCAACGGTGGGGATTCGATCATGGACGCCCTCGGGGCCGACAAAGCACGCACGAATTAAAAACTGTATCCTAAACTGAACTGAAAAATCAAATTGTGCCGGGCGCTGTGCATCGCCGTCACTTCCAACGGTCCGATGGGAGTCGACATGCCAAACGAGGCGCCCAAGCCGGCTTTGAATTCACTGGCTTGAAACAACTTGTGATGATGCGCCGTGACATTGCCAATCTGTCCGCGCAAGGTGAGGTAGCGATGCGGTGTGACTTCGTAACGTAAGCCCGTCCCTAAGACCTGCACGTACCGCCCGGCTAATTCTTGTGATTCATACCCCACGAAAGAATCCGCGCCGCCGAAGAAGAGAAAATATTGCAAAGGCAATTCCTCTCCAATGATCCATCCGAATTGCAGATCGGCGAGCCAGGTGATTCTGTCGCGTAACGGTACATACGAGACCGAAGAAAAAGTGTGTCGTGTAAATTTCATTGCGGCTCCGGGGGCGGTGGTCTCGCTCTTGAGCCCAAGCCGCACGCCGCTGGCGGGAAAGACCAGCCGGTCGAGAACATCGACTTGTAACTGGCCGAATAAGGTCAGATAACTGAGATCAGTGACGGCCAATTCGCCGGAGGCAATGTCGGGCGCATAGTGCGAGAATTCTTGTTTCGCACCCACGCCCAAATTGACCTTGGTTGAAAAAATCGTTCCGATAAAACCCTCGAACATCGTGGCATTGTAGCGCACGCTGGCATAGCGCCGGGTTTGATCATACAAATAAATCGTGTTGCGCAGATGATTCGCGCGGCCGCGCACGCCCGTGAATGGCAGCCAGCCCGCATGAATATGGTATTGCGCTTCGAATTGAATCTCATCGCCCAGCCTGGCTTCGAAAACAAAACCGGAACCGTGTTCGGCAATATTGCGCAGGGCCACACCCAGCAGCAGCGCCGCCTTGGTCGTGCGATCATAGCGCAAACCGGCGCGGAAAAAATTCATGCTTTTTTCAATCAGACGCACCGTCAGCGCCATACCGTAGGGGGAAGGGGCGAGACGGTAGGTCACGCGCTCGAAAAAATCCGTGCTGTAAATACGGTCAATTGCTTTTTCCAACGCCGCTGCTTTCACCCAGCCGGGATAAATCAAATTGAGCTCGGCCCACACCAAGCGCTGTGAGACGTCGCGCAAGCCTTCAATGGCAACGCTGTTCACGTAGACGGAATCGAGCTGCACAATGGTGGCTCGTGCTTGCACTGTTCCGACACGGTGCAGGGAATCGGCCAGGGTGCGCAGTCGCGGCAAGTGCGCGCGCGCGGCCTCTTCACCGCGCCGAATCGCCAACTCTGCTTTGTCAAAATCCAGCGTGCCCAGGCCCTTGATATCAGGGGAGATCATAATATCGCAAAGCGCTTGCTGTGTTTTGTTGGACGCGGCCTGGAGAAAGCCAATCGACTGGCTGATGACGTCCAGCAATGTGCGCAAGCTGTCTGCCGGCTGCAATTTTGAGCCTACGTCGACACCGATGACGATCTCCGCACCCAGACGCTTCACGTCTTCCACCGGGAAATTGCGCACTAGCCCTCCATCGACCAGTACTTTATCTTCCAGGCGAATCGGCGTGAATACGGTGGGAATGGCCATGCTCGCGCGCAACGCCTCGGGCAGGAAGCCGTGGTCCAGAGGAACTGTTTCGCCGGTCTCTAAATTCGTGGCGACGCATACGAACGGCGTTGGCAATTGGCGAAAATCGCTGAGGTGATGCACCGGCCACGTCAGGCGCGCCAGCAGCTTGGAGATGTTTTGCCCGGCAATCAGGCCGGAAGGCAGCTCAATACGCGTTTTGCGCAGAGGGAAAGAGACGATATAGCGCTCGTCCCATTGCTTTTCCTGCATCGAAAGAAAACGCCGGCCGGTATTGTCGGTAAGCAGCTCGTCCCAGTTGAGCTTCATCACCAACTCCTCCAGCGTTTCGGCTTTGTAACCGATTGCATACAATCCACCGACGATCGAACCCATGCTCGTGCCGCTGATGCAATCGATCGGCATGCCGACCTCTTCCAGGACTTTGAGCACGCCGATGTGCGCAAGCCCCTTGGCACCGCCGCCACTCAACGCCAGCCCGACTTTGGGTCGGTGCTGGTCTTGAGCCAGCGCCAGAGCCGAGGCGATCATCAACAATAAGCCAATCACCCCGGAACCAGAACGGCGTGTACTGATCAAGAAAGACCCTCCTCACACGGCGATGACAACCGGGCGACAGCCTTTGTTTAGGGTTACATTGGTTTCAAATGCGGTATTCCTTCCCGTGTCGCAAGAGTCTTCCTTTTGAGCAACCACCATAAAAAGCATAATTTCATTTCAATTTGCAAACGCAAAGTCAGCCTCTGTTCTCCTTGGGCTTGAACAACCGGCTCATTGCTCCGTCTATAATGATGCTTCGTCGGGCATTTTTCTAACTTCAGCCAACAAGGCATTTGACTTCAAGCCCTTGATTACCTTGCGCGCAGGAGGAGAGCCGATGCACACCAAACTTCTTTTCGGATTGCTGCTTTTCGCCGAGGCCGCCACACCGCAAAACTGGCGCAGCGTTGAAGGCACCGAAGAAGCCGCCTTTTCCATCGCCGTCAATCCGCGCAACAAAAACTCCATCTGGTTCGGCGGATTCCGGAAGATTTTCGTTTCTTTCGATGGCGGCAGAACGGCCGGCCGCGTCATAGAAAATCTGGCTGGGTCGGGTGTCGGAGTGATCACCGCCATTTTCATTCACCCGCAAGATACCACATTTATTTTGGCGGGCAGCGCCGGCTGTTGGCAGTCGCACGATAACGGCAACACCTGGAGCCACGCTTTGCCGGATACCAATTTTGCTTTCAACGGCGAAGCGATTGCGTTTGAGCCGCTCCAGCCGGATACGCTTTATATCGGAGTTTTTTTGAATAGGCAAGACGCACGCCGCATATTTTTTCGCAGCCTCAATCGCGGCGCAACCTGGGGTTCGATTCCGATTGAGTTCAACCTGAACAATCTAGGATTTTGTTCATTGTCGACAGGCGGCGACGGAGTGCTGCTCGGTGGCACCGGCACACGAGGCTTGATTTTGCGCAGCACGAGTTACGGCGCAAGCTGGACGCAGGTTTACAATTCTTCGGACACAACCGCGGAAGTTCCCAAAATCACTTTTGACAAACAGGATGTCAATACCGTCTGGGCGACACTGTCAAATTTTGGCTCGGAAGACAACGGCCTCGTGCTCAAGTCTACGACGCGTGGATTGTTTTGGAATGCGATCTCATTGCCCGGCAATCCCTGGGCCGTGGAAACGGACCAACAAGGCCGGGTGTATGTGGGGATGTTTGGAAGCGGATTCCCAGGTGTGTACGTTTCTTTCGATGACGGGCGCACCTGGCAAAACTATCGTACCGGCTTGCCCCCTGCTGACCATGGCAGCGGTGTTGTCTGGATGATCAAGTCCAATGGCGACCCTTTCGGCATTTTTCTGGCCGACGGCGCGCGCGGAGCGTTCAAGCTGCAGAATTTTACTCAGGTCAGGCAGTCGGAGGGCACGCCGTTACCACGCCATTTCGAGTTGGCGCAAAACTACCCCAATCCTTTCTCAAGCAAGGGCGGCGCGAAAACCGTGATTCGCTATGCACTTTTCGCAAGCAATGCCGTCGAATTGGTGATTCGAGATTTGCGCGGCGAAACCGTTCGCACGCTTATTCATCAATTCGAGACTGCTGGATTGAAAACGGCAGTATGGGATGGTAAGGACCAAAACGGCGCGCGCGTGAGCAACGGCGTTTATGTTTACACTTTGCGCGCCGGTCAGGAAGCGCTCAGCAAGAAGCTGATCGTGGCTCAATGACGAAGCGCTCAGCTCAGTTTGTGTTTTTGGCGCAAATCTGCCAGCGCGGCGCGTGCGGCTTGCGCGTCGCGGCACGAGAATCTCGGATTCATGGCCAGCGCCTGCGCGAGATATTCTTGCGCTTTGCCCGTATTGTGCAAGGCTTTGGCAATCATGCCCGCGCGATAGTACGTAGAAGCGCGCTGAGTTTTTAAGCGCATCGCTTGTTGCAGCAGTGGCGCGGCCTTCTCAGATTGGCCGTTTTGATGCAGCGTCCAGGCATAAATCTCCAATACGTCAATGTTGTTCGGGCGGCGTTGGTATTCCCGCTGCGCGCGTTGCAAAGCCTCAGCGAGGTTGAAATCATATTCCGAACAAAAGCGCGCATATTCCAAATCCACATTCCAGCCTTCTTTCTCATGCTGCACATAAGATTCCAGCACCAATTGCGTCATTTTCTCCGCTTCTTGATTTTGCCCGGCGACAGTACAAATCTCTACAAGCTGTTCGAGAAATGCATGATCGGGTGTGTCTTTGTAGGTTTGTTTGAGTAAATCAATGGCGCCAGCATAATCGCCGCGCGCGCTCAAGATTTGCGCCAGCCCGCTCATGGCATGGGCATAACCGGGCCGTTCCCGCACGATCCCTCGGTAAATGAATTCAGTGGTGTCCAGCTTGCCTGCGTTAAAATACAACTTGCCCAATTGATAAAGTGCCCATGCGCGATTTTCCTGTCCGGACACGCCGGCGTCGCAAGCCATTTTCATGACCTGCTGTGCACCGCGCAGATCGCCGTGCAGCTCGCGCAAATAAGCGGCGCGCGCATAGGAACGTAAGTCAGGACGCAAGCTCAGCATTTTATCGCACGCTCGCACCGCTCCTTCGTAATCTCCCAATTCCACCAAAGCATCCACCAGCACGCCTTGAGAAAACGCATTGTATGGACTTTGCGCGATCGCCTTTTCCGCTAGCGTCCTGGCTTGCTCGAATTGATGAAGCGTCAGCAACAATGCAGCTTGCGTGGCATTGGCCTCGAAATCTTCGGCGTTTCGCTTGCGTGCTTCCGAGAGCAGCTCCTGCGCTTTGGGAATGTATTCATGATGCCGGCCGGTGAGGCGCGCTTCCTGCATGAAAATCTGCGCGAGCTGAACGTAATTCTTCACCACGCCGGGATTTTTTCGAATCTCCGCGCGATAGAATTCGACCGCTTTTTGTACGTTGGCATACTCGGCCCCCAGACCCAAGGCGTTGCTGCGTCCGCTCAAATCGGGTAGGGGCTTCGCCGCTTCAGGCTTCCTGAGTGCAAAATACGCGCCTAGCCATAGGGCGACGAAAGCTGCGATCAACAGTACATTCTTTTGCATTTTCTTCATGTCAGCCTCGGTGCATGCGTTCAAATCAATCTTCGTGTTTTTCTGGGGTGCAAGATGCTCTTCGTGACTATTTGTGCACAATTTGAGTGCAAATAAATCTGGAGGATATTGAATGAATTCGAACAGTTTTTTTATCTGCTATTCCGTTTGTGTTTTCTAGTGAGGACTCAACATAAATGTTGAGTCACGGATTGAAAGCTCCGGCAATCGGTCAACGATTGCCGGAGCCTGTACGATCCCAGTGCATGGTAGGGATGGCTTACTTGATCAGAATCGCCTTTTTTGCAGGCATGACCTGGTCGCCAACTTCGAGACGATAAAAATAAGTGCCGCTCGCTATGCCCTTGGCATCCCACTTCACGGAATGCACACCCGCAGTTTGCGGTTGATCCACGAGCATCGCCACTTCCTGGCCGAGCTGGTTGAAGATTCTCAAACGCACGCGGTCGTTGCGCGTAATCGTGTACTTGATCTCAGTCGAGGGATTGAAGGGATTCGGGTAATTCTGCTGCAGAATGAACCCTTTCGGCACGCCGATGCCCATGCCGCGATCGGTCACGCTCGTGGTCGGACTGGTGGTGAGCTGCTTCACGTAATCGTAGCCACGATGTGGAGTAGCCAGATACGGGAAGGCTGCCAGCAACGGCAGGTCGTTCTTTTGTGGGCCTGCTACATAGGTCAATTCCGCGACCAATTTGGGTGAAGCCAAATCCGCGTAAACCGGACTGACAGCATCATCAAACGGCAAGCCCACCGCCGCCAGCACCAAACCGCCAACCGCTTGCAACTCGATGGTGGTCACGTCGTCTTCCAGACGGCGCCCGTTGGGGAAGCCGTCCATGTGCGGTATGAATTCGACATTGGTGCTGGTATTATACGGCGCCGTGGTCAAGCCCAACACCGCCGCGCGCACCAAGCCCATTCGTGCATTTTGCGTGAACTCGGAGGAATTGCGGTCAGTTGTAGGCGTCGCCATGTTCAGACGCAGCACGTCTCCGCCCCACAGTGCACCTGTAGCCGTTTGAGTGAGAGGCAGAAAGTTGTGAATGAACGGCTTGCCAGCGCTCAATGGACCGCCGGTTTTGCCGGTGGCGAGTTGATAAGGAATGGCGTTCGGCACGCCAAAATAAAACACCGGGAACACGTCAACCAAACGGGGCTGGCCAGGCCCCACCAAAGCCGTACCTGCGCCCGGAGCACCTTCAGGACGCGTAGGCACTGCAAAAGCGGTTCCAGCCAGATTAGGCGCCGGATTCAATCTGGTAACGGCAAATGCGCCGTCTTTGCCCAGGCGAAAATCCAGGCCAGGCGTAGTGGCAGGAGGAATCACACCCAGAGCAGGATAAGACATCGTCTGTACGCGCAATGGCGCGAGCGACGGTACCAAATCGCCCAAGCCCTCGCTAGGAGTGGAACCATTCTGCATGTACAACGAAAGCTCGGGGTTGGCAAAGTATTTCACGAAGTCCTGTTCGTAGGTGCTGTATGGCGTCACCGCATTCCAAAAATCCTTGTCCTTGATCGGAATGACAGCCTCATTCGTCAAAGGCATGCCCAAGCGCGAAACTTGCACCCATGGTCCGCTGGGCGTAGGTCTTCCACCTAAAGGAGACAGAGTGGTCACTTGCTGGCGGCTGGCCGAGGCCCACACGCCGATGACGAATTCCGGATCGAGAATGCCCGAAGCTTGTGCAACGTTTTTGCCGTCCTTTTGGAGTTGATTTATGGGAATTTGCAGAAGAATGTAATGGCAATTGTATCCGGCCACAGCATCACGGGCATTGGCGGCATTCCCCGGATCCGTACCGTAGTTGCTGCGAGTAGCGCCCAAATCAAACACTCCGCCCAAATCAACAAAAAACGGATCGTCGCGCGGGCCGCAGAATACCACTTCGCCCGTGCTGGCCGTGGTGATCGCAGGCGTGACCAATGCTTCATAGTTGCCCCCGGCGCCGCCGGCAAAAGTCGTGGAGCGTGCGCCAATGTTATTTGGCGGCACGATGCCGTTCGACACGATCGTAGTGAAGGTGTTGCCGCCATCCGTGCTTTTCTCGCACGTATACGTCGTTTTCAGATTCTGGCCCAGGCGAATATTGAAGAAAGTGTTGGGATCTTCGTTGGTTTGGTTGAAAGTGAAGCGATAGGTGATGTCATCCGTTGCTGTTCCCAACGCGCCCAGTGAAGGCTTGTTCTTGATGTGAATCTCGTAACGAACATTCTGGCCGAAAGTAGCATAATTCGGGCCACCTTCCGGCAATTCCAGTCCGATATAGCCGGCGGCGATGGTGACCCAGTTGGGTCGGTCCGGCGAACGAAACACGTATAAATCCGTGTTGTCGGCCAGAGGATCAGTGCTGATCAGAGGCGCTTCACGATGGCTGGAAGCGTCCACGTAAGAGGACTGGGTCGATAACAACAGCGCTAAACCGGCGAGCGCCATGGTGCCGACCAAAAGCAATTTCCGCATAACCACTCTCCTTGAGTTAAATGAATGATGGACTTCTGCCGCAGCACGCGAGCACACGTATATTCGTTTGGGTTTTAAAATTTTTCAATGTGCTCCGTGGCTGCACTTGGGAAATAGGCTTAATGAGAGGAAAAGTAATCTAAGTCCTTGCACACCCACAATACGAAGAGATTCTGAAATTGGATTTAGTCGAGGCAGGCAATAGTATAATCAGGAGGCCGCGGGAAACTGCACAAATAGCTTGTTTCTTTGTGAAAGAGGGCATATTGTAACCGCAAAAATGGCGATACTATTTTTACAGTCAGTTTTTTTTCGATGGTTGCAGATTTTCACATCTCGGAACGGAACGAATGACAACTCATCATTGCAAAGTGGCTTGCGCTCTTTTTCTGATCGCGGCTTTCACCTTTTCAAATTGTGCCAGCACGGTTTACACGCTCACACAGTTGCAAGGGGATGAGCGTTTGCAAAGTGATTTGCGCGGCAAGCGCGTGGAAGTGCTTCGCAAGGACGACCGCATGACAACGGGCTACTTTCAGGCAATAACCGTCGATACACTCACGCTCTACCGCAAGCAGAACGAACGAGCTGCTCTGCACGTGCCTGCGTATGACGTGAGAACGATCCGCGTTTTGGCAAGCCAGAAAACTGAAGTCGTGGTGGTGGCGCTCATTCTCGGTGCTTGCGTCGCCCTCTTCGTCTATGCTCAGGCTTATGGCGATGCATTTTCCGGACTTGAATAATTTTGCAATGGCTCAGCGACAGAGTTTCGGAATTATTTCCTCCACCAACAAACCTCCGGCTTCCCGATCAAATCAAATCGGTCAAAAGCGCGTTACGCCATCGTCACATTTGAGCGGGTGATCTTGAATGGCATGCCAATTGCGAAAAGGCCATTTCGAGATCTTCCTGATCGGCACGCCCGTCCGCAATTGCGGAATTCATCGGGCTGCCATTTGCAACGAAACCAGCTTTGGGGACAGGATCCAAGCGAACGCGTCAACGGCGCTCAAGCTAAAGCACGTTCGCCGGGTTACGTTTTCGAATTACGGGAAGCATCAATCCCCAAACTCCACAATGATGAGAAGAGTATCATGAATGAAAAGCATCTTCTGCAAACGAGGCGGGAAGCTTTGGGTAAAATAGTTGGCGCTGCAATGGGAGCCTGGCTCATGCCGCTGGGGAGGGGTACAGCGCATGCATCGCCGAGCGCGCCGGCCCGCATCGATTTTGCCAAGCTCGCACCCGGCGCGGCGTCGCAATATCCCTTCGCGTTGCCGGAATTACCGTATGCCTTCAATGCATTGGGTGCAGCAATCGACGAGCAAACTATGCAGATTCATCATGGCCGCCATCACAAAGCCTTCGTCGACAATCTCAACAACGCGCTGAAAAATCGCGCCGACTTGCACGGTATAACCATCGTCGATCTGCTGGCAAACCTCGAAGTGTTGCCCACCGAGCTGCGCACCGTGCTCCGCAATAGCGGCGGCGGCTATATCAATCATTGCATGTTTTGGCGAATGATGAGCCCCCAAGGCGGCCAGCAACCGGCGGGAAATTTGGCTACCGCCCTCAAGCGCGATTTTGGATCGTTCGAGGCCTTCAAGGAAAAATTCGCGAAATCGGCTTTGACTTTATTCGGCAGCGGTTGGGTGTGGCTGGTGGCGAATGGCGCCGGCGAGTTGAGCCTCATGCAGACGCACAATCAGGACCCTCCCCTGGCCTCCGGCAAGAGACCCGTCCTCGGGGTTGACCTATGGGAGCACGCGTATTATTTGCGTTATCAAAACAAGCGCGCGGAGTACGTTGAAAATTTCTGGCAAGTTGTCAATTGGGAGCAATGCGCCGAAAACTTTGCCGGATGAAGAATTGGCGCGCGCCTTTTGCCCTGGAGTCTTTCAAAAGATCGCTTGCATATTTCCAGCCCCTTTTACTACTTTGTGTGAATTATTCCAGAATACCCGCTGCGGTTCAATCCTATTCAGTGAGCGGATTGAGCAGGTTGAACGGATGAGACTGGAACGGCTATTCGAGAACAGCCATCTGTTGAATCCGTTTGATCCGCTTACGTATTTCCGAGCGTTCAAATACTTTGAGGAAGACTTGTACAGGGGTTTTGCATGCGAAAAAACTTGCTTCTTGCTCTTTGCCTATTACTTTTTTCTCCCTCCCTCCGCGCGCAATTCAAAACCGAGCGCGTGAGCGAAAACCAGTTTTTCCAGCGCGCTAGAAATTTTTCGTTTTATACCAATACGCATTTCAATCGCGTCGAAGCGTTGCAGCTCAACTTCGGCGTCAAATGTCACCCGCAAAAATGGCCCGGTTTCACGTTGTATGGCGACGTGGGCTACGGCTTCAAAAATCAGGACCAGCTCCAGTGGCGCTGGCAAACCGGCGTGCAAAAGATTTTTTTTCTGCCGCAGCAATTCGCCGTGGGCGTCGACTATTTCAACAGAGTCGACAACAACGACCGCTGGCTGCTTTCAACCTTGGAGAACACACTCGCCGGGGTTTTTCTGCACGAAGATTTCATGGATCATTTTGGGCGGCGCGGCGTGCGCGGCTATCTAGATTATCGCTTCCGTCAAACCCATTCCCTGCGCGTCGACGTGAGCGGCCACCGTTACGAAGTGCTGCAAAAGAATTCAGATTGGAGCTTATTCGGCCGGAGCAAAGAATATCCACCCAACGTGCGTGCGGCGTTTCCGGCTTTGCCGGGAGAAGAGCTGTCGATTCGCTTTTCCGCCGTGCTCGATGGCCGCGATAACCCGGTATTTCCACTCGCGGGGTGGTACGCCGACGCACAGTTTGAGGTGACGCAGCAGGATTTCGAGACTGAGGGTCTATTCCTGACGCTCAAGCGTTATCAGCCGACGTTTGGCGATCAAAAATTTCAAATCAAGTTGCTGGCCGGAACGCGCTCGGGCAGCCGCGCGTTCCAGCATTTGGTGTCCTTGGGCGGGTTGGGCAGCTTACGCGGCTTTCGTGAAAAAGAATTCATCGGCGACCGCCTGCTCTACCTGAATGCCAATTACATGATTGGCCAGCAATGGTTGCATCACATGCCCTTGAATATTTTGCCGTTTTGGGAGTCGATTTCGCTGGGTGTGTTTGCTGAAACGGGCTACGCCTGGTTCGCCGATCCGCAAAATCCCGAGGCCGGCTTGTTTGACGTCGGCGATTTCGAGCTCAACGATTTGCGCAGTGACGTGGGCTTTGCGCTATATTTTGCGGAGAACTTGTTTCGCGTCGATTTCGCGCGCCGTACCGATCGTGGGCAGGACAACTGGCGAGTGACGTTCAGGATTCTAGACAAGTTCTAACTTGACGAAGGGACATTGTCAAGTCAAGAAAACTTTAGAACCCGATCGGGCAGTCTTGAATTGAAAATTGCCCCGGATGAAAAGCGATCAACGGAATGAAAACAAATTTCGTTGATCACTTTTCATCTGTTCGCGAGGAGACTTTCAGTTCTGCCTGCATGATTATTTCGAATTTGGTTTGTTCATCGCATAATGCCTCATGTCAATGACCTCAAGGACTTTCTTTCTTGCGTTCGCGCTTGGGCTCGCGGGCGCCGCCGGCACAGTGTGGCCGCAGGATGCGGCGACCGCGAATGATTCAACCGCCGCGGCCAACGACTCTTCTCCGCCGCGCATCACCGCGATCATCATCGAAGGCAATCGCCGCACCAAGCCGTACGTCATTCTGCGCGAAATGCAGTCCAAAGTCGGCGCGCTTGCCGACGCGGAGGTTTTGGCGCGCGATCGCAAACGCATCCTGAATCTCGGCATCTTCAGCCGCGTGGACATACAGGGCTATCGCGTCGCCTCGGGCGTGGAGATCATGATCACCGTTTTTGAAAGTTGGTTCCTTTATCCCTACCCGATTGTCTTCCTGAACGATCGCGAATGGAATTGGGATAAGCTCTCCTACGGCGCCGGCCTTTTGCATTTAAATTTTCGGGGACGCAATGAAACCATTTCTGCTTCGGGCTGGGCCGGTTATAATCCCTCCGTGCAGCTCGATTATGGCAACCCCTGGATGTTTGGCAAGGCGAATCTATTCGGACGCTGGCGCTTCTTCAGCTCGCGTACGCAAAACCGCTTCTATCAGCAGAATCAACAGGAAGTCAGTGAGAACCGGATCGGTGGCAGTTTCACGCTGGGCCGGCGTTTCGGATACTTCAATTACTTGAGTGTGAACGCAGGTTATTCCGAATTGGAGCTGGATCCTTACGTGCCCGGACAAACGCTCAACCCCTCCGGCAAAGACGAACTGCCTACGCTAGGCGTGACCTATGCATATGATGCGCGTGATTTTTTTGAATATCCTTTGGAAGGCACGTATGGCCGGCTGTGGGCACGGCGCGTGGGCTTCGGGCAGCAAAACATCAACTACACGCGCTATGGTTTGGATGTACGGCGTTACCAAAAAATCAGCAAGCACTTGACGCTCGCGGCTTATGGTATGGCCGATCTTGGCCGCGGCAAAATCCCGATTTATGATTTGGTTTATCTGGGTTACGGGAATCGCGTGCGCGGCCGTTTCTTTGATCGCGTCGCAGGCCGGCACGTCGCGCTCGGGAGCGTGGAGGCGCGGTTGCCGCTCATTCCTTTACGTTACTTGAGCATGGCCAAAAGCAGCGTGTTGCGACAAATGGTGCCGGGATTCATGCAACCCTTCGTGAGCAACGTTAAATTTGGCATGAATCTCGCGCTGTTTTATGACTACGGCGTGGCCTGGTCCAAGAGCGAAACTCCAGACTGGAAAACCGGCTTGAGCGGCTTCGGCGCGGGCCTGCATTTTCATTTGCCCCTCTTGGGCCTGCTGCGCGTGGAGCTCGCGAGCGATGATAAGGGCAAGCTGCAGGGGATTTTTGATATGGGTGTGGCGTTTTGAAAGAATCGGACCACCGCTCACTCTAAGATTACCTGTATCTATCTAGCGAAGCTTCGCCTCAAACCCACGAGAAGAATCGCGCACGGAATTGGAACCCACGGAAGTGTTTTTTGATTCCACAAGGCATGACAATTTCGTGGGGGTTCGATTTCCGTGGGAGCAAAACTTGCTCTGTTTGTAAAGGATGTTGATTCCAAAATTCTCAGCTCTTGACCCCGGTGATCGGGGTTAGTACTGCGAGAAACTGAGGGGAAAATCGGATATTAAAAATCAACAACTTGCAGTTCAGTTTCTGAGAAGATTTTCCCGAATGGGCAAAACCATTTCGGGCAAAACGATTAGAACCTTGATACCCCCTGAACGTGGGCAATGGGAGACGCTGACGACAAGAGTCCATCAAATCGACGAGCAGTTGACTCCCCGGCGAGTATATGCGCACAATCCGTGTATGAAAACTGATCTTGCGCTTCTGATATTCATGCCGTATCTTTCCGGCGGCAGAAGGGGGTGGATATGGTGCAAACTGTTTTTCTTGCAAAAGCCAGAAGAAATGTTCAAGCCGCTCAGCTCTTGTTTGATCACGAAATGTATGACGAAAGCGCAAGAGTTTGTCATGCTCATAGAACAGGAGATGAGCAAATCATGAACTTCAAAGAGCACGAACTCAGCTTGATGCTTTTTCATAGATTGCAGCATCACTTTCCTGAGATAGAGTTGGCTGGTGTAACCGAGAGCATAGAAAGCGCGGACCAAATCTGGGTGAAGATCGTCATGCCCAGCGACGAGGACCGGGAAATTGCCCTGCGAGAATTGGCCGCTGAAATGGCGACCGACATTTTGATGGATTATGGGTATCATATCACCATTTTGTCGTCGCCAAATGTGGCTGGAAATCTTGCGCAAGCATAAGGCGCTCGTATCCGCCTGTTGCGCAAGCATTACGTCCTGCTTTGAAGAAATGTTAGCATGTCAGATGCAAAATGCAGCAAATGCAATAACATCTTATTTGCCACTCGTATACTTGCCTTTTGCACTCTTGCTCGATTATGCCCCGCCGTGAAGTCTTTTATTCTCCACCTGAGCACTTCCACAACGAAGAGATCATTCTCACCGGCGACGAGCATCGCCATCTAGCGCGCGTGTTGCATCATCGCGTGGGCGAGCGCATTTTCGTGGTGGATGGCGCCGGCCTCGCGGCAGAAGCAGAAATCGTCTCCATTCAGCGCGAAAAAACCGTGGCGCGTGTCATTAAGAAAATGCGGCGCTACGGCGAATCCTTCACGCAGATTACGCTCGCGCAAGCCGTACCCAAGGGCTCGCGTTTCGATTGGATCGTGGAAAAAGCCACAGAGCTGGGTGTTGCTGCCATTATACCCTTGCTGACGGCGCGGACCGAAGCAGGAGCCAAATCTGGTAAAGTGGAGCGTTGGCGGCGCCTGGCGCTCGCTGCCATGAAACAATGCTGCCGCTCGGTCTGGCCGGAAATCCGCGAGCCGCTCTCTTTTGAAGAAGTCTGCCAGGCGATGCGAGAATATAATTTGAATTTGCTCGCGCACGAAAACTCCGGCGACCCGCTGCGCTCTGTGCCCCACGCCGATCCACCGCGAAAAATTCTCCTGCTCATAGGTCCCGAAGGCGGATTTACGGAGCAGGAAATTCAACATGCAATGACGAAAGGTTGCCAAATGTTCAGCCTGGGCCCACGCCGCCTGCGTGCCGATACCGCCGGGCTGGTCGCAATTTCGAAAGTCTTGACTGCACTCGGTCAAATGAGCTAGAGGTTTCTACGGCAGCCAGCTCTGCAAAAAATGGCTGCCATATTCTGAGCGCCCCTAAATTGTAGAAAAAGTACTTGCTTATCTGGGGTATTCTTGTTTATTTTTCCCGCTCATATTTGAAGATGAATTGAAGGTGTGATGATACCGCAGAGTATGCTCAGAACGTAGAGTGGTGAATCTTGTTAAGCGCTCCACGATCTCAGCATGCTTTGCGGTTCTTTTTGAAACAAACAGTTGTTCATTAGTTATTCACCACCCGTTAGGAGGTCAGAAGTCGTTATGCCAACCGGTATCAAAGTGCGCGACAATGAAAGCTTCGAGAAAGCGTTGCGGCGCTTCACGAAAGCGTGTGAAAAAGCGGGGCTAATGTCCGAACTGCGAAAACGCAAGCACTTTGAAAAACCCAGCGAGAAGAAAAAACGCAAATTCAAGCTCGCGCAACGCAAGCAACGCCGTTTGCAGATGCTGGAAAATCAATAAGCTTTTTCAGGCATCACGTCTTGTCTCATCCCGGCGCGAGTGGAGGAAAAACTCATGGCTCTTCTGGATCAGCTCAACGATGATTTGAAGGCGGCGATGAAAAGCGGCGAAAAGGTTCGCGTTGAAACCATTCGTTTGCTGCGCGGCCAGTTGAAAGACTTTCAAATCAATCAAAAACGTGCGCCCAGCGCTGAAGAGGAAATTGAAGCTCTGATGAGCGCGGCCAAGAAGCGCCGCGAAGCCATGGCCGCGTATCGCAACGCCGGCCGCGACGAATTGGCGGATAAGGAATCTGCCGAGCTCGAGATTATCTCTTCCTATCTGCCACGGGCGCTGGCGCCCGCTGAGATCGAAGCCCTGGTCACGGCGGCGATTCAAGAAACCGGTGCGAAAGGCGCGGGCGATCTCGGCAAGGTCATGGGCAAAATTATGCCTCAAATCAAAGGCCGCGCCGACGGCAAGGCGGTGCAGCAACTCGTGCGCGAACGTTTGGGATGAAGTCGAGAGGATGACCCTGCATGTCCCTCGTGATTACCTTTGCCGATTTTACCATCGTTGCAATGTGCATTCTGTTCGGTTACCTCGGCTATCGCATGGGTTTTTACGACAGCCTGCTCGCGCTCATCGGTTTTCATTTCGCCCTGGGGTTGAGCTTGCCGTTGATGCGCTACACCGTCAGTTTCTTCAGCTTTGTCCTGGAATTACCTCCCGACATGAGCCTCCTGCTCGGCTTGTCGTTCCTCTTTGGCCTGTTCACGCTGTTGTGGGTTTTTTTTTCGCAGTGGATTCATTCCCTCGTCAAAATGCAAGTCGTCGAGTGGTTTAATCGCGGCGCCGGTATCTTGCTGGGCAGCTATCGCGGTTTTTTGATCGTAAGCCTGATGGCGCTCGGCTTTTCCATCCTGCCGTTGACGCAAGCCGTGACCTATACCGAAACCTACAGCACACTGTTTCGCCGGATTAGATGCTTTTTGCCCATGAAATACAACTACGTGCGCAGATTGGTTCCTCGTACTCCGAGCTTCGAGCAAACCCTCATCGGCACTCTGCGCGGCACCGGCGCGCCGGAAGACCGCATCATCATTCTCTGGCAAAGACTGGGCTCGTGCACCCTCACCCCCGAGCAGCTTGAAGACATGTACCGATGACGGCGATGTCGCTCTACGACAGCTTCGCTTCCGCCGCGCATGCTCTGGAGCTGGGAAAAATTCTCCAGTACCTGGCCTCTTACTGCCACTCCGCTGCAGGCGCCGAGCGCCTGATACAGTTGGCCCCACTGCCTGATCTCGATGAAACGCAGGACCGGCTCGATGAAATCACGGAAATGCGTGGCTTGCTCGATGCAGGCGAAAGCTTACCCATCTCTTCGTTTCCGGATCTTCGTTTGGCTCTGCAACAGCTTCAGCTTGAAGGCCGCGCTTTGGTGCCGCGCGAGCTGTTGGACATTGCGCTTTTTCTCGCTTGCGCCCGGCGGGTGCGCGGATTTCTGCTCTCATGGCGTGAGCGGTGCCCCCGGTTGCACGAGATTGCACAAGGTGTTTTGAATCTACCGGCCGAGGAACATGCCGTCGAGGCGGCGATCAGCTTCACCGACGGCTCGATCAAAGATTCCGCCAGTCCGGCGCTGCACCGTATTCGTAAAGACATTGCGCGAGCAACCTCCGAAGCGCGCGAGACGCTGCAACGCCTCGCGAGAAAACTGGCCGACCGTGACATGCTGCAAGAAAACATGATCACGTTGCGCGAAGGCCGCCTGGTATTGATGTTGAAGGATGAATATCGCAGCCGCGTCAACGGGCTGATTCACGACGAATCAGCCAGCGGTAAAACCGTGTTCATCGAGCCGATGGAATCCGTGGCGCTCAACAATCGTATTCGGCAATTGCACAGCGCCGAACGTGAAGAGATCGAAAGGATTCTGCTGGAGCTCTCCAATCGCTTTCGCCAGGTTTTACCTGCCCTGCACGGCAATCACGAGCGCATGGTTCAAATCGATATGATTCATGCCAAGGGCTCTGCTTCGCAACGCTGGAACGCTCATGCTCCCGAGCTGCAATCGTCGGCGCGGCTCAAGCTTCTCCGCGCACGGCATCCCCTGCTTTTATTGCGCGCCGAGGACCAGCGTGAACGACCGGCGGTGGTCCCGCTCGATCTCGAGCTCGGCATTGCACCGTCGCCGGAAGAGGCGCCCATCAACACGCTCATCATCAGCGGCCCAAATGCCGGCGGCAAGACGGTGGCGTTGAAAACTGCCGGCTTGCTGGCCATGATGATTCGCTGCGGCTTGCACGTTCCAGCCGAGCCTGACAGCGAAATGCCTTTGTTCAACAATATTTTTGTCGATATTGGGGATCGACAGTCAATTGAAGACGATCTTTCGACATTTACTTCGCACATGTCGCGCCTGGTGGAAATCCTCCGCCGTGCGCATGCAGGCGATCTGGTTTTGTTGGATGAAATCGGCGCGGGCACCGATCCGGAAGCCGGCGCAGCTTTGTCCATGACGATCTTAAAAGAATTGCACCAGCGCCACTGCCTGACGATCGTGACGACGCATCACGGCGTGTTGAAAAATTTCGCGCAAACCGAGCCCGGTATGCGCAATGGCTCGATGGATTTCGATCAAGCGACGTTGACGCCAACGTACAAATTTCGCGCCGGCTTGCCGGGTGCGAGTTATGCTTTTGAAATCGCTGCGCGTATGGGATTGGACGAGCGGTTGATCGAAAGCGCGCGGACTTTCATCGGCAGCGAGAAAAGCAGTGTCGAGGCTTTGTTGTCCGAATTGCAGGCGCAGCTTTCCGAGCAACGACAGCTCACGGAGCAGCTGCAGGAGGAGGAGAGCCGGCTTCGCCAGGCGCGCACGCAATACGACGAACGCTATGCCCGCTTCAAGGCGCAGGAACAGAAGCTGAAGCAAGAAGCCGTTGCCGCCGCCGAAGCGTTGCTGCAAAATACCAATGCCGCCATCGAGCACGCGATTCGCGAAGTGCGCGAACAAAATGCTTCGCGCGAAGCCATTCGAGCCGCGAAGGAGAATGTGCAAGCCGCGCGCACGCGCGTTGCGGCTGAAAAGGAAATTGCAGTCCCCGCGCCTGCCACTTCCACCGCAACTTTGCCTGATTTGCAGCCGGGGACGCCGGCGTTGTGGCTGAAACAAAACTCTACCGTTACGGTTTTGGAGTCCCCCGATGCCATGAACAAAGTCCTCGTCGGTGCCGGCAGTTTGAGGGCGCGTGTGCCGGTGGAAGAATTGCGTGCCGTTGCCGCGCCGGTGCACAAGCCTGCGGCTGCCATTCCAAAGATTTCGCGCACCGGCACAAACACGGCGCCGGAAATCGATCTGCGCGGCATGCGCCTCGAGGAGGCGATCACCGCCGTCGATAAATTCTTGGACGAAGCGCTGCTCGCCGGCTGGCAACAGGTGCGGCTCATTCACGGCAAAGGCACGGGTGCGCTGCGCAACGGCATCACCGCGCATCTCAAGAACTTTCCAGGTGTCAGCCGTTTCGGGTATGCACCCATGGGCGAAGGCGATTATGGTGTCACTGTGGTGGAGCTGCAGTGAGCGCGTGCGTTCGTGGCTCCTTTTAAGAAAGGACGTACTCTGGCATGCAAATTTATGAACACCTCCGCGATGATTATCGCATCAGCACTGACAAACTCCTTCTCAATTTGGATACAGTGGCGGCATTTCTGGCGCGCGCCTATTGGGCACAAGGCAGAACACGTAAAATTATTCAGCGCTCTTTTCAAAATTCTATCTGCTTCGGTTTGTACACTGGCACAACGCAAGTTGGCTTCGCCCGCGTGATCAGCGATTGCGCCACGTTTGCATATTTGTGCGACGTTTTCGTCGATGAAAGCCACCGCGGCAAGGGTTTGGGCAAGTGGCTGGTGTCGGTGGTAATGTCCCACCCGGACCTGCAAGGCTTGCGGCGCTGGAGTCTGGCCACGCGTGATGCGCATGAATTGTACCGGCCGTTAGGCTGGACGGAAATAAGGCATCCCGAGACCTGGATGGAGATTCTCAGCCCGCCGGCTCCAGAGCCTCGTTGAGTTTTACAGAAAACGCAACTTGGAATTTTATTCTATGTTTGGTCAGCTAATCGTTTAGTATTCAGATATGTCATCAAAACATCAGGACTTTCTTGCCGCCGCGCTAGAAGCTGCGCAAACCGGCGGCAAGATTTTGCACGCAAGCTTCGCACAACGGCACCTGCTGCAAGTCGACCATAAAGCCGAGTTCGATTTCGTCACGGCCGTGGATCGCGAGTCGGAAGCGGCCATCGTTTCCTGTTTGCGCCGGCATTTTCCTCGGCACGCCGTCCTGGCAGAAGAGGGCGGCGTCTCTGGCGGAGATCAAAGCGAGGTGCAATGGATTATCGACCCCCTCGACGGCACTGCAAATTTCATTCACGGTGTGCCGCAATTCGCCGTTGCCATCGCCGCGCGTGAACGGAATCAAATCGTCGCCGGCGTGGTGCTCGATCCTCTGCACGACGAGATGTACACGGCGATACTCGGCGCAGGGGCATTTTTGAACGGCACACGCATTCAGGTCACTGCCAGCACCGAATTGCATCAATGCCTGCTCGGTACCGGCTTTCCGTTTCGTGCGAAGGTATTGCTCGATTCATATTTGTGGACGTTCCGGGCCTTTTTTGGCCGCGTACGCGATATGCGCCGCTTCGGCGCGGCTAGCCTCGATCTGGCCTACGTTGCTGCCGGCCGTTTCGACGCATTTTGGGAATACAATTTGAATCTTTGGGACTTTGCCGCCGGCGAATTGCTCGTGCGCGAAGCCGGGGGATTGGTTACCGGCTTTGCCAGCGAGGATGATTTTTGGCACAGCGGCAATATTCTCGCCAGCAACGGCAAGGTGCACGAGTTGTTGCAGGCGATCACACGCACGGGTTACGAAATGTCGCTCAAACAGAATCAGCCATAGCCTGCTGATTGCGCCGTATGAAATTCTTGCCTTATCGTTACGCCGGCCGTTTGAAGGTTTTTTTGTTCGTGACGGCCGTGGCCATCATCCTGGGACTCTTGTGGCATTCCCACCAGATTGTGACGGGTTTGCGAGCGGAGGCGCGCAACATTTTGTTGTTCTATGCGCAGTTCTATGCGCGCGCAGCCAATGAGGCAGACGACACCTCGCTCAATTTTATCTTCGATCAAATCATCAAGCGCACGGAATTTCCCATTATTCTGGCCGGCGCCGACGGCGAGCCTTCCGGCTGGAAGGGCATTCATGTGCCTTCTGATTCGGTGCACTCTCTGCAAGCCCGGCAGGAGGTGCGTGAGATTATGGGCGCGATGAAGCGCGAGATCGATCCCATTCCCATCACTTATCAGAATCCCATCACCGGCAAGAGCGACACGTTGAATTATCTGTACTATGGGGATTCCACGCGCATCAAACAATTGCAACGGCTGCCGTACTTCGAGATCAGCGTGGTGGGGTTGTTTATTCTCGTGGGGTTCTTCGGTTTCAACAGCATACGCCGCGGCGAGCAACAATTCATTTGGGTGGGCATGGCCAAGGAAACTGCGCACCAGCTCGGCACGCCGATTTCCTCCTTATTGGGATGGATCGAATTGCTGCACGAGCAGGTCGGTGCGAACGGCGCACACGCGACCATCGACGAAATGCAGCGCGACGTCGAACGCTTGAGTAAAGTCGCTTCGCGTTTCTCGCAAATCGGCTCGCGTACGGACTTGAGAGAGCAGGACGTGGTTGCGCTGGTGGAAGAAGTGGCGAAATACTTCCGAAATCGCCTGCCCCAAATGCGGCGCGAAGTGACGATCGCCGTGCAGCACGGACAAGTGCCGCCGGTGCCGATGAATCGCGATCTGTTCGAATGGGTTTTGGAAAACCTGATACGCAACGCGCTGGACGCCATCGAATCGCCCAAAGGCGAAATTCACATCAATATTCAGTCCTCTCCCGAAAAACACGGGCAAGTGATCATCGACATCAAGGATAATGGCCGCGGCATCGAGCCGGCCAACCGCAAAAACATCTTCCGGCCGGGTTTCAGCACCAAAAAACGCGGCTGGGGATTGGGCCTGAGCCTGGCCAAGCGCATCGTGGAGGAATATCATCATGGCAAATTACTCATAAAGGAATCGCGCTTGGGGGAGGGGACGACGATGAGGATTGTGGTATAAGCATTCGTTGGCGATCTGTGAGACGCCGTAGGGAGGCATCTGCGCCACAAGAAAAAGGTTGCAAGATTCGCATCTGTTTCTAAATTGACACAAATCAAGGAAAGGATGCGGAGAATAGTCAACAAGATAGAGCACTGGGCGTAAATAATTGCACTTTATGGCAGAACACAACCAACCTCTTGCAGAAGTTTTTGGCCACTTGATTTCAACTCAAACATCAACAGCCATTCGTTTTCGTAAGAACCGTCTTTGTCCCTTTAACAATAAGGTTCCAAATTGTACAAAGGACAAAGCTAAGAATCCGCTTGGAATTTGTAGCATCTACCACAATGACGACGTTGTAATCACTTGCCCCATAAGATTTCGACAAGATTGGATAATCGCAGATCATGCAGCGGAGTTCTTTTTTCAGCCGGAGGCAACGTGGAGCTCCCTCACCGAGGTCAGATTAAATGACAACTTTGGAAAATCAGCAGGTAATATAGATGTCGTCTTGGTTGCTTATGACAAAAATGGAAAAGTTTATGACTTTGGATCTCTGGAAGTTCAAGCTGTCTACATTTCCGGCAATGTTCGTACCTCATTCGAATACTACATGGTTGATCCAAAAGCAAATCAAAAAATGGATTGGTCCGGTGAACCTAATTATCCACGCCCCGATTATCTTTCTTCATCAAGAAAACGACTCGCGCCTCAACTCATTTTTAAAGGTGGAATCCTCAATAGTTGGAAAAAGAAAATAGCGGTCGCATTGAATAGAAGTTTTTTTAGCACCCTGCCGACGCTGAAAAGAGTGGAAAAAGAAAAGGCCGATATAGCGTGGCTGGTCTATGATTTAAAGCTCGAGTCGGGCAGATTTCATTTGGAAAGAGTGGATACCGTTTACACAGAGTTTCAGTCTGCTCTTATGACCATCACACAACCAGTGCCCGGGAGGCTTGAAGAATTCATCAAGGTACTTCAGGAAAAACTTGATGAACAACTTGAAACTCCACCAAAGAATGAGACAATGGAAAGAATATTTTGAAAATGGTGTTGAATATGAAACAGGAATTACTGTTTCCAGACTTAGAAACTCATCACCGACCTTACGCCAAAGCCGTTAATGTGGCTGCTGTTCCTCAACGCAGTCCATTTCGATATCCTGGAGGCAAAACATGGTTTGTGCCAACTTTTCGAAGATGGCTAGCCAGTATGCCGTCTCGGCCTCGCCTGCTAGTCGAGCCATTTGCCGGCGGTGGCATTATTAGTCTTACTGCGTTATTTGAAAAGCTTACTCAAAAGGTAGTTATGGTCGAACGAGATGAGGAGATCGCGGCTGTATGGCAATCTGTCGTGAACGGCGATACAGGATGGCTTGCAGATAGAATTCTTGAGTTCAGATTGACAAAAGAAAACGTAATAAATGAGATCAACAAACACCACGATGACATAAAGCACATAGCATTCCGAACTATTCTAAAAAACAGAACTCTCCACGGAGGGATATTAGCCGAAGGTTCCAGCTTCATAAAATATGGCGAAAATGGAAAAGGTATTCAATCGCGCTGGTATCCGAGGACACTCGCAACTCGTTTCCGCAATCTGGACTTTGTCGCATAGTGTATTGACTTTATCTGCGGAGATGGCTTGCAAGTTTTGCGCGATTATGCAAGCAAGAGTGAAGCAGTGTTTTTTATTGATCCGCCTTATACAGCGGGAGGGAAGAGGGCAGGTAGCCGTCTATACAAATACTATGATTTGGACCATGAGCACCTTTTCAAAGTATGCGAATCATTAAAAGGCGATTTCATAATGACGTATGACATGGCGGAGGAAGTCAAAAGTTTAGCCAGACAGCATGGCTTCGAGATGAAACCAATTGCAATGAAGAACACGCATCACGCCGAAATGACGGAGCTTGTTATAGGACGTGATCTCTCTTGGATGCCGGATGCCCCGCTGATAAGAGAAAAAAGTCCAGCCTATAGAACAAAAAAGCGATCGAAAATGTGAGATTCATGTGGGCAGGAGAGAATTTTGTTGATTGAAATTTTGGAACGCTTGTCGTTTCTCCAACGATTTTCTCGCGTGCTTGAGCCCTGATTAAACAGTAGATAAAGGCTAAGGCGTTTTGCGAAGCATTGAATTGCATTTGACTGGCGCGTGCTTGAATGGCCTCAAGGCTACATTGTTACTTGCAGGCGCGCTTTTCGCACAAACTGTCAAGTCTTACGACAAGCGTGACAGTCTAAAATTGGGTGAATTCGTCGAATTCAGCTTGTCGGTGAAGAACGAGCAACGGAGCCAAAAGTTCTTTGAAAGCCTCGGCTTCAAGACCACACGCGGCCCTCAGACGGAATATCCAATCGCTGCGATGACCGATGGCATGATCGTCATTGCCTTGCATCAGGCTGCCCTGCAGTCGCCAACTATTACTTACTACGGCTCGAATCTTGACGCCTGCATCGACGTTTTGCACGCCGGCAACGTCGCATTCACCATTTTGAAAAAAGAAAACGACAGCGCAACCGAGATCGAATTCACGGACATGAACGGCCAGCAGGTGATTTTAAAAGCGCAGGCCTCGCCATACCATGCGACCATTCGATTCCAAGCCATTCCATCAGCCGGGCCGCAAACCCCGAGCGCGTCCTTTTCCAGGCTCGGTATGCTCGGCGAGTATTCCATGGCCACCAAAGATCGTGCCGCCAGCGCAGCCTTCTGGCGGCGTCTCGGTTTTGCGAAGACCCACGAGAGCGACACGCCATACCCCTGGGGCATTTATTCGGACGGGCGCACGGTGATTGGCATCCATCAAACCACGGAATTCAAGGACCCCGCGCTGTCTTTCTTTTCAAAAAACTCCGCTGAACGCATTGCCGCGCTGAAAAAAGAAGGCTTCCATTTCAGCTTGGAAATGGATGCCACCAATGCCGTGATGAAATCGCCGGACGGGCAACTGCTGTTTGTATTCAACTGGCTATAGTGGGGCGGGGTGCAACGAGGGAAGGCGAAACGATTCTGAGCCCAACCATTCTTTGATCAGTTAGGTGAAAAAATCTCAGAAGTTTATTCTGCTTTTGGTTTGCCAACCGCGTCCTCTCAATATCCAAAGAGATAAGTCTGCTTAAACGCCACCTCACCTTCCGCCGGCGACGCGGCACCGAAGTCATTCCACCGTTTGATATGATCCAAGACACAGTCTTCCACCTTGACGTTGTTCAACGTCGAAGACACGATTTCAGTCTTCGAGACCTCGCCCTGCGGCGTGATCACGAAGCGCACGACCACCTTGCCTTTCAGGTTGTAATCACGCCGGAGCCCGCGTTGATAGCAATCTTGAATGGCGGGATTGTGTTTGCCGAGGATTGCCGCAATTGAGGCCTGGTCGCGCAGGTTGAATTTCACCGGCGCAGCCGCGACCTCATTTGGGCCAAAAGCTTGTGCCAGCTGCGGATGGCTCTCGGCCGCCGTACGCGCCGTCACCGAGGGTGCTTCCACGCGCAGCGAGGTGCTACCGACAATCTGGCCGTTGCGATCAATTTGTTCCACGTAATAGCTGCACGTTTGTGCGAGGTGCGCTTCCTCGTCGAGATATTGATTCGAAAAGCACACGGCTGTGGGCTGGCCATCCCTCCACACCAAGCTCATCACCTGTCCCTCGCGTGCTGGCAGGGAAGAGGAGCTTGTCCATTGGAGTTGATGCGTGTGCACAGCAGATTCTTCCGCTTGGAGCTGCACAACTGCTTGTTGCGTGTGACTCGCCTGGACGGCAAGCCCCGTCGCTCTGGGGTAAAAATCAATCTCGCGGCGGCCGCTAGCGGTAGTGAGAGCCTGCCGGACGTTTTGCACCGGGGCGGTTTTCAAGCCCATACGTTTACGCCCGGGCGCGATGAACCAGGCATAGCTTTCTTCATAATAAACGTGATTGTGCGCGGGATCCGCTACCAAGAGCGCAAAGAACGGCTGTGCGAAGCCGATTTCACCTGGGAGAATTTTGGGCAAGCCTTGTATGGCTATGCGGAACGTAAAAACCGCCACGCCGCTCGAGTCCGCGGCGCGCTGCGCCGGCAAGGCTATGCTGACGGGCTCGTGCGCCGTATTCAAGAGCAGCTCAATGGAGATTTGATGATCAGCGTATGGAATTTCGCTCGTAACCCGGCCGGCAATCGTCACCTTATCAGAGCCGGGCATTTTTATCGTTTCGGCCGTGACCACGGGAGGTTGTGTGTGCCAGACCAGCTTCATGGGCTCTGATAACGCTTTGCCCGGCAAACCCACGCGCAGATGATACACGCCATCTCTGAGTAGCTGGGCCGGCAAGTCCAAGTCCGTCGGCCTGAAATGCCAGTAAAACTCGCCATTCTTTTTCGACAAGAGTCGCGCTGCGGCTTGTAAACGTAAGCCTTCATATTCAATGTTTAACGGCTGCCGGCGTTTGGCTGCACGATTCTGTGCCACAATGACGATGCCGGAATCCGGCCTGGCGATGGGATTGCGCAAGGCAAATTGCGGAATCCGGTTAGGCGAAGAAGCATGGCTGAGCGCAATACCGGCGCACAATATCAATCCTGCCATCGCCGGCAGGCTCATTTTGGTGATAAACGAATGCATCACGTATCCGGCGAATTTAGACGCCACGGCACAATTCGTCGCAGGATGATGCTGATTACCCATTGCTTGTTTTCCTCCTGAAATCATCAAGCTGGCGGTCTGGGCTGACAACGGATGATGATCAAACCATATGCGTCTTGGATTTCACTCCAGGCTTGGCTGATTCAAATCAATGACCAACTGGAGACCGAAAACAGCGGAGAGGTGGGTGGAGGTAATAAAGCCGGAGCTTTTTTTGAAAATCGACAAGGTGCGAACAGCGGCACCGTCGAATATGAAGGATTCGCGCTGAAGAGTTACCGTTTACAGAACGCTAGAGCCAGGCTTGTGCGTTGGTCTCAACAAAAACTGAGGTTTTTCTTTCGACCACGCTGAGCTCATTTTTTTCGAGCCATGTTGGCAATTCTTTCTTTACCGTGCAAAGCAGCATTTAGCGGACAAAGTGATTGACGACAAAATGGTTTTATGAATCATAGTGCCGTCAATCATTTTCTCCTTCGGGCAGCAATCTTCCCGAATCTGATCATAAAGACGCGAACGCTTGCAGCGCCGCATCGCGGCGGTCTTGCGCGCTGTCGAGCTTCACCCAGCTTTGGATGAATTCCGAGGCTTGCTCATCCGTCCACAAAGCGGGCTCGGCACGGCCGGTTTGTTGGCGAAACCATTTCAGCGCCAACCAGACTGCTTGCGCGGCTTCGCGCGTATAGTTCACGCCTTTGTCGATCTCAGCATGGTCTCCGAATTCCGCCTGGGTGTGCCAATGCACCGCCGAGCATTCAGAGGGCCGGGGCTTGTGCGTGCGCACTTGCGCCGAAGCCATACAGGCTTCGTGCGAATAAGAATCGGCGAGTGCATGCAGATAGACGGCCAGCGCCGGCAGGCTTTTGCCGGTGACGGAATGTAAAGTCTGGCCGCGATCATATGAAATCTGTGGCGCGCCTGGACTGGGCGAATCCGAAGCATAAATCGCCCAATCTTCAATTTCATTCATCTCCGGCGCCTCGCCCGGACATGAACGCGTGAACTGGCGCGTGAAATAGGCGCAAGTATTGCGGCCGCCGGGATGAAGATACTCGCCGGTGGCGTTGCTGCTGTCCCGCCGCGCGAAGTGCCAGTACTGTCCGGTATCGCTGACGCGCCTGGTGCCGTTCAATTGAATCGTCACGCCGGTCTCACCGGTGAAGGTCTCCGCATCCATGGCTTCATTGATTACGGCGAGGGATTCGGCTTCAACCGCGGTGAAGCCGGCCGCGCGCGCCAGCGTGCGCGTCAGTTCATAGTGAAACGTGCTGTGCGCGGCGAGATTCTTCGTCTGCAAATCTTCGCCATACTTGGCGAAACCCAGGAATCCTGCCGCACAGGCTAACATGAGTATAGCGCTTTTCGATTTTTCTTTCGCCTGGCTTCCGTTCGTTCGCATGCATCACTCCTTGATCTGTTGCGTCCACTCGGTTTTCTAAGGACGGCCAAAGTATTGAATGGCCACGGCAAAGTCAAGCGGAAGAATGCACTTTGTTGGCCCGGCCACAATTCTGCAAACTAGGTGTCGCTGGTGTAACAATCTTCCGCAAACACGGCTTGCTTTGTTGTAGGGAGAAATATACATTATTGCCATTGTCGTCTCTTGCTTTAGCATGCTTTGAACGATGGAAGGAAATCCGGCCATGAGTGCAGTCGAGCAAGTCGCATTGAAATCTTCGCCGTTTCAGACGCTTTACGCACCCACTGAAAAAATTCCCGTCGTCGTCGTGGACAATTTTCCCGCGCTGGGGAAGCTGGCGGCGCTGCGTTTTTTGGAATGGGTGCAGGCGAATCCTGGGGGCGTGATTTCATTGCCCACCGGCAAAACGCCGGAGCATTTCATTAAATGGGTGAACCATTTTTTGCGAAATTTCGAGACACCGGAAGTGCGCGCCGACCTCGAGCGCAACGGCGTCGATCCTGCCAAAAAACCGGATATGCAGAAGCTGCACTTCGTGCAAATCGACGAGTTTTATCCCATTAATCCACAGCAACACAATAGCTTCTATTCGTACGTCAACGAATTTTACCTCGAAGGCTTCGGCCTGGATGCTAAAAAGGCGTTGCTCATCGATTGCTCCAAAATCGGATTGAGTAAGAATGAAACGCTGCAGAGCGTCTGGCCGGAGCAGGAAGTCGATCTGAGCCTGCGGTATCGCCAGGCTGTGAATGAACGTGAATCCTTGCAAAAGCGCGTTTTGGAAAACATCGACCAATGGTGCCAGACGTACGAAGATCGCATTCGCGCCTGGGGCGGCATCGGGTTCTTCCTGGGTGGCATCGGGCCTGACGGACACATCGGCTTCAACGTCAGCGGGTCGGATCATCATTCCACCACGAGATTGACGCCGACGAATTATGAAACGCAGGCCTCGGCCGCCACCGATCTCGGCGGCATCGAGGTGTCGCGCAAACGGCTGGTGATCACCATCGGCCTGGGCACGATCACCTATAACCCGAACTGTGTGGCAATCATCATTGCCGCCGGCGAGGCCAAGGCCGGAATCGTCGCTGCAGCCGTGCAAAACGACAAGCACGTGCTTTATCCGGCGACGGCGCTGCAGCAACTGCCGCTGGCCCGATTCTATATTACCCGTGGCGCGGCCAAGCTTCTGGCCGAGCGCAGCCTGCAGCTCTTGCGCCAGGCGGCGGCATGGAGCGAAGAAGACATTGAAAGGACCGTCATCGATCTCGCCGTAAAAAAACGTAAGCGCATCATGTTTCTGCACGAGGATGATTTCCGCAACGATCGCGCCGGCGCCCTGTTTCTGGAAAAGCTGGGCGCGAATTGGCGGGCCGCGGCGCTCAAGGTGCGCGACGCTCTCGTGGCCAGAATAGAGAAAGGGGCGCAAACCGCCTCCGATACGCGCTTTCTCCATACCGAGCCGCACCATGATGATATCATGCTCGGCTATCTGCCTTACGTGGTGCGCCACGTAAGGGTGGCCAGCAACACGCATTATTTTGCCTGCCTGACCAGCGGCTTCACGGCAGTCACGAATCATTATATGCTGCAGCATCTGGACCGTCTTGACAAGTTTATCGACACCAAAGCTTTCGCCGATCTTTTGCATAACCGCTATTTCGAGGAAGAAAATCTCGAAGGCCGCAACCGTGACGTGTGGCAATACCTTGACGGCGTTGCCGCCGCCGACCCGGAAACAAAGGACGAAGGCACGGCACGCCGCCTGCTGCGCAATCTCATTGCGCTTTTCGACGAGCGCGATTTGAACAATCTCAAGAATCGCATGACCGAGTTACGTCACTATTTCAGGACGCAGTATCCCGGCAAGAAGGACCCGGACTACATTCAGCGCTTGAAAGGCATGTGCCGCGAATGGGAAGCGGAATGCTTGTGGGGTTACTTTGGCTGGAGTTGTGAAAATGTGCTGCACCTGCGTTTGGGATTTTATACCGGCGACATTTTCACCGAGGAACCGACCGTGGCGCGCGACGTGTTGCCCGTGCAACGCTTGCTCGAAACCGTGAATCCGGACGTGGTCACGGTCGCGCTCGATCCTGAAGCCAGCGGCCCGGACACGCATTACAAAGTTTTGCAGGCTACCACGGAAGCATTAAAGCGCCACGAAAACAAGGCCGGTCGTTCTGATATCAAAGTGTGGGGCTATCGCAACGTGTGGTTTCGCTTTCATCCCAGTGAGGCAAATATTTACGTGCCGGTGTCGTTGAACATGTTCATGGTCATGCATGCCGCGTTCATGAACGCGTTCGTTTCGCAGAAGGATGCTTCGTTTCCGAGCTACGAGCACGACGGACCGTTTTCTGAGCTCGCGCAGAAGATACAAGTCGAACAGTACCGTAGAATCAAAATCTGTTTGGGGCGGGAATGGTTTTATGAGCACTCCAGCCCGATGATCCGCGCCACGCGCGGACTGGTTTTTTTGAAGGAGATGAGCTTGCAGGAATTTTATCAACGCAGCCGGGAGCTGAAGCAGGCGGCGGAGAATAGGTAGAAGGAACCAGATTATGTCCATAACAAATCTTCTATATAAAATTATGTCAAAAGTTGTATTTTCTGTTTTAATATGGGAAAGGACGATTCAAACGCCACAGCCATTACGATTGAATTGTGGTGACGACCGGCGCTCCTGGAAAATCCAAGCAGCATCTGTCGCATAAGTCGGCAGAAAGCGTGGAAATGTCTTGAGCCCCATGACGCAGTCAATCTTTACGCGAGGAATGCTCTCATTCTGAACATACAGGAGGCAAAGCTATGAAAAAAGTTGTGAAAACGAAAAACATTTGGCAGCAGTTCGATACACTGCCTGCTGAGGCCAAACGAGAAGTCATCGACTTCATCGCCTTCCTCCAGATTCGATACGAGCGTCCGGTCGTGGCCAAAAAAGCTAAAAGGTTGAGACTAAAGAACGAGCCTTTTATCGGCATGTGGAAGGATCGTGACGACATGAGCGATAGTGAGGCATGGGTTCGAGACATTCGACGTCGACACTGGAAAGCTTGAGATGGACGAATTCATCATTATCGATACCGACATCTTAATTGATGCCGGCCGTAAAATCAGGCAGGCCGTTGATCGCCTTGACCAAGAAGAACAGGTTTCGACGCTTGCAATCAGCGTCGTCGTTCAAATGGAGTTGCTCGTTGGCTGTCGGAACAAACAGGAGCAGAGCAAGTTGAATCGTTTTTTAAAACGCTTTCAGATCGTTGGCTTAAGTGAGGCTATTGGAAACATGTCAATCGAATTACTCAACCGTTATCACTTCAGTCATGGCCTGCTCATCCCGGATAGTTTGATCGCTGCTGTTGCACTCACCATGGATGCTCCGCTGCTGAGCAAGAATCAAAAGGATTATCGCTTTATAGATGGGTTGAGATTGCTTCCATATCCGTGACGTCAGCATCGTTGTTGGGTTGCGTATAACTCTTGAGCGTGATCGCGAGGGCGAATTTTTGTACGAAAACCGATGAATACCACTGTTTCACTATCGCTAAATGCGGCTGAGGTTTTATTCTCGGCAGCCAAATCTAAGCAGAGTGCGTAGAATCACCGGCCAATTTATGTACTCACAGGCTGCAAAAATGAAATACGACGTTTTCATCTGTCACGCCAACGAGGATAAGGCCGAAGGTGCAGATCCATTATATAATGAATTGATTCAACTCGGCATTCGAGTCTGGATTGACACACATGAATTCATGTTAGGCGATAGTATACGTAGAAGCATAGAGCGAGGTGTAAGTGAATCACGTTTTGGCGTAGTGATTGTCAGTCCAGATTTTTTCAAAAAGGAATGGTCTCAAAAAGAATTGGATGGATTATTTGCGAAAGAAGATGATGGTGAAATGGTTATTTTACCGATTTGGCACAATATTACTAAAGCTTTATTCTTAGCATTAGAAGAACTTAGTGTATCCACCACCCCGGACGTGACTGCTTGTCTCAATGGGGGCAAACGTTGATGAAAAGAACAATGATGGATTCACTCCGCTTCATTTGGCTCGAACACCGGAGATGGCACAGTTAATCAAAAAAAATAGCGCAAATTTGTTCTTGCGAAGCTTATGGAAATCTTGGAGCCCATTGAGCTACTTTTTGTTGGCAGTGAGGGCGCTTATAAAACCGCAAACATACAAAACACGGCCATCTAATCAAAAAACGGAGTTCTCTCAACGACTAAAGCGGCAAGCTCAATTGCTTAGCCATAACGCTGCTTGGATGTCACTAACACTGACGGTTGTTTGGCTAAATATTCAGGCCAGAGACAAACCAATTCTCAGTGCCAGCACACTCATGATCATTGCTGTGTTTTTTTGTTTTGGCTAGGAACTACTCTGAGTAATAACATCTATGAAAAGATTCCACGATTTTGCTTTATCTTATTTTCCGCTTCTGCATTCGTAATCTTTGCCACCGCCATAAGGTATCTTTCCAATCATGGTTTTATCCTTGTTTTAGTTCTACTGTTTATAAATCTTGTTGCATCTGTTGTTGCGCGAGTTATGGCGAGTATTGAGGCAGAAATTCCCTCATATGCTGTCTTGTGCGGTTTAGTTGGCGGAGCATGCGCGTTTCAATTAAGAGCAAGGGCGGTGGAATCAGCAGCAATCTACATTGTGTTGGTGACAATAGGGTTACAAATCGTAACAACAGTAGATGATTTCGATGATTCTTTAAAAAATTTCGGCCTCGCAGTAGTTTCGAGTTTACTGGTGTTAATAGTTGCAACATTATCTTTCGTGGACCATTTCTCTTCCCCAAAAGGTATTGGAACTGTTCTTGTAAGTGTTCTCACAATCTTAACGATATGTGTTGGCTCTTTTAAATTACTTACGCGCATTGTAACTAAGAAGCATAGAGATGGAGAGTAATTGCGACTAAAACCTTTGAAAACATTCCTTATGAACAATTCCGATCTTTTCGATCTGCTATTTCTGCAAGCCTTGTCTGCCATAGATGCCGGTAACGTAAGAGAGCTTGAAAATTTCCTAGTGTTACACCCCAATCTGGTCCGCGACCGCCTCGACTCTCCCGGCTCCTGGCTGCGCGACAAAGTCGGCAACGCCCTCAACGGATTCTTCCGGCAACCGTACCTCCTCTGGTTCGTGGCGGAAGACCCGGTGCGGAATGACACGTTGCCCGCCAATATCGCCCAAGTGGCACGCACGATCATACAGGCGGCGAAGCGTGAGGGCGTGGACAATCTACGCGAACAGCTCGATTATGCGCTGCAACTGGTATCCTGGTCGTGGGTTGCGCGGAAATGCGGCGTACAGATCGAGCTCATTGACGTGCTCATCGACGCCGGCGCTTCGCCCGACGGAAACCCCAACAATGCCCTGGTCAACGGCAACCTCGCTGCTGCCGCCCATCTCGTCGAGCGCGGGGCGCAGTTGATGCTGGCGACTGCGCTTTGTTTGGAACGTTGGGATGAGGTCACACGTCTCGCGCAGACGGCAAGTCCCAGCGAGAAACAATTCGGCTTCATTCTCGCTGCTCTCAACGGCAAGGCCGGGGCAATCAGACACATGATCGATCTGGGCGTTGACCTGAATGGTCCCAGCGCTGATCTCTATTCGCATGCCACTGCTCTTCATCATGCCGTGTGCTCCGGGTCATTGGACGCGGTGAAAGTGCTCGTCGAGGCCGGGGCCGAGCTCGGCACGAAAGACAGCGCCTGGAGCGGTACGCCGCTGGATTGGGCCGAGTATTACATTCGCGAAGCCACGGGAGATGATTCCGGCAAGCAGTACTCCGAGATCGCTGCGTACCTTCGCGAAAGGGGAGGCCAAGGATGAAGTGCCACGCACTCGTTCTTTACTCCACACCATCTTCATCCAATCTGGGTCTTTATTGAATAGAAGGTGTTTGCGGATAAGGAAAAAATCACATCGAACAAAACCTGCAAGCCGAGCGGCCTTCGCGCAATCCGAAATTTGCCGAGAAAGTTCAGCGCATGATTCAGCCCGAGGCGCTGAAGAAAAACGAACCGTTGATTTGGTCCCCAGGCATGGGCCTAGAAGTATGGGAAATGTTCTGCGCCGCCATCACCGGAGACCTAAAAACCATCAGGCGGCTGGTGGAGAAGGCCCCGTCGCTGATACGTTGCAGTTACGCCTACCGTACGCCGCTGTATTTCGCTGTGCGCGAGAACCAGATCGAAGTCGCTACATATCTGCTCGAGCACGGCGCCGATCCGATAGGTTTGGCGATTCACGATAGCTTCCTCGACATCACGCGCGACCGCGGGTACGCAGAGATGCAGAGATTGCTGGAAGCACATCTCGCCAACGCCCTCGGCGCCTCCTCCAGAGGAACGACCATCGCCGCAGCGATCCGCGAGCGCAACTTGCCCAAAGTGCGAAGCCTGCTGGACGCCGCGCCCGAGCTTTTGCATGCCGGCGATGAGCAGAGCAATCAACCCATCCATTGGGCAGTGATGACGCGACAGCTCGATATGATCGACGAGCTGCTGGGCCGCGGCGCGGATATCAACGCCAAACGATCTGATGGCGCGCGTCCGATTCAGCTCACCAACGGCGATTACAACTATCGCGGCTGGCGCGACGTGCCCAAACAGGTCACAACCACCCCTGGCGAGGTGCTCGCGCATCTGCGTGCTTGCGGCGCGTATGTCGACATTTGCACGGCTGCGCATACCGGCGATCTGAATCGTGTGATAGAGTTACTGGATGAAGACCCGGCGCTGGCCAACCGTGTCTCGGATTATGTCACATACTACCTGGGCTCTGGCGCACCTTTGAAAAACGCCGCCGCCAAAGGGCATATCGAAATTGTGAAACTGCTGCTGGATCGGGGCGCCGATCCGAATTTGCCAGAGGAGGGCATTGCCCCGTACGGTCATGCGCTGTACTCGGCTGTTTACAATGGCCACTTCGAAATCGCAAAACTCCTGCTCGAGCACGGCGCTTACCCCAATCCGGCAGTCGAAAGTTCCGCGGACGCTCTGAGCATTGCCATCAGGAACAAGGACGAGAAGATGATCGAACTGCTTTGTTCCTACGGCGCTGCCCGATCGGTAGATATTCTGTCGTATTACGGCGATATCCAAACTGCGGCTGCGATGTTCGCGGTTAACCCGGCGCTGGCAAACGATCCCCATGCGCTGGCCCAAGCCGCAGCAGAGGGTCACGAGGCATTCGTGCGACTCATGCTGCGCCATCAGCCGAACCTGGCCAGGCGCATCTCCGTCGGCGCAAAGACCCGAGAGCTAACCGAGCTTCTGTTCGAGCACGGCATGAATCCGAGCCTGCCTGACTGGCTGGGCGTCACGCCGTTGCACGAATTCGCCAGGAAGAACGATACGGAAAAGGCGGCGATCTTCATCGACCACGGCGCCACTCTCCATGCGCGTGACGAGGAGATCTGCTCGACGCCGCTGGGGTGGGCCGCCAAATTCGGCAACACTCTCATGGTCGAGCTGCTCCTAAGACGCGGCGCAAAGCCGAACTTGCCAGAGGATCCGCCATGGGCCACGCCGCTCGCATGGGCGACTCGGCGCAGGCATGATGAAATTGTAGAACTGTTGAAGCAATACGAGAATACGAGCGCATCGACCTGAAACTATCCGACGGACTCAATAGCGACAAACGATTTTCATGCTGATGATAGAATGATCAAACAGGGGTCAATCTGTCGCGCATGATCATGACGAGTACTAAAAACACACTTGCATCACTTGAGATTTGTACTATATTTGACATGCAAATGCTCGCGAAGACGGGGGCGCTATGATTCCCTCCCACAGCCCAATCTTAAATCAATCTGCGTTCAACCATGCGATAGCATTATAAACGCAGCATCGGAGGTTGTTGCATGAAAGTCGGCAATCACTTTCTTCTTGATGATGACGGTAATCAGTTGGAGTTTCAAAAGAGTCCGAATCAGGAAGCCGGCATCTCTCAGCTATATCTGATCATTCATTACACGGCGGGCCAGACTCTGGATGGAGCTGTTTCCTGGTTTCTGGATCCCATTGCCAAAGCTTCCGCGCACCTGGTTATAGGCCGGGATGGTAAGATCGTGCAGATGGTGGCTTTCAATCGACGTGCCTGGCACGCGGGCACAAGTAAATGGGGGGAGCTCGAGGGTATGAATAAATTCTCGCTAGGTATCGAGCTCGTGAATGCAGGAAAGCTTCGCAAGAACGCCAGTGGCAAATGGGTGAATTGGACGCTCAATGAGATTCCGGAGAATGAAGTCACTCTGGCAAAACACAAGCACGAGCAGGAGCAAGCGGGCTGGCACGAGTACACCGAAGCGCAAATTGATGCGGCGTTAAAAGCGGCGATTGCGCTGCATGCAGCATATGAGTTTACGGACATTCTCGGGCACGATGACATCAGCCCTGGGCGGAAGGTTGACCCGGGACCGCTATTTCCCATGATCAGTTTTAAATCAAAAGTCCTGGGGAGAATGTAGGACGGTGCTCCAGACCACGCGCACCAGCGCGGCACACATAACTGATTTGGGCTTTGCCAAATTAGTAGAAAACCAGCTCAGACCTACTGCACTCTCAGTAGGAATTCTCACGCTATTATCCGACAAAATTGGGTTGGTGAGCGGCAGTTATACACTGAGGCCTAACGGCAAAATCAAGCGATTTGCGGGGCGGAACCATGATATTCACGACCAGGAGATCTCGAAACCTGTTTTTGATCACCCTTCATTTCGCCCCGCAGTCTACTCAATTAATAGGACGCGAGCTTTATAACAAAAGTCATGATGATCGTAAACAATATCGATCCTAAAAACGACACGATGAGAGAAGCTTTTCGGTCAACCTCATCTGCTTTAGCCCTTTGTTGCGCTTGCGTTTCAAGCTCTTCGAGCTTGCTCTGAAATGCTTTTGGAGACAGCTTTATGATTTTTTCAAAAGAAGTAATCATAACGAACCTTCATCATTCTCTTTGTAATCAAATGTCTTGATCTCAAAAGGTGAAAAATTCACTTTAAAATAACCGATCGATAAATTGTCAAGATCTCGCGCGATAAAATATAGAAAAGAAACCACGCCTAACACGCCAACTGACATGTAGATTTTCAAACCCGGCGACTTTACGTCTAACCATACAAACCCCCACAACCATGTCAATGAAACGAGAATCATTAGCAGCCACACGATCTTGGGCAGCCTTTGCGCAGCCATATCGAATCGGTCCCCTCGTGCATCGTATGCTTCGCAATAGTGGTAAAGCAATTGACTTTTTACGCACTCCGGTACCGCTTCCTTTTTGACAATCTGTTTAACACGAACGTGTATTTGCTTCATGAGCTCAGCGCTTACACTATCACTTCTTCGATCATTTCCTCTCGCTAGTTTTACATTTTTTACATAGAGCAAAACTATGCGTGTGAGCTCATCCTTGAGTTTCTTATTGTTTCTGTTGCACATCTCGCTCGTTCTCAACAAAAGAATGAGAGCATCCGCTTCTCGATCGATTTCTGAGTTTATGCGCTGATATCTTCGCCATCCCTGACTTATGATAAAACTGAGCACAAGCGTATAAAAAACGCTGAACCATTCAATATAGTTTTGAAGAATTTCCTGATCATTAGATAGTGCCGGCTTTGTGATGCCAAATCGCTCCCCTCCATCGACCATTAAGAACAGCATCATGCCCGCGACCAATGCATAGGTCACGATAATAGCCACCACAATAAGCAGCCGGACGAGTACTGCTTTCGCCAATTCCCGTACAGAAATCTCTCGCTCCTGGCGATCTGGCGTCATTGCCCTTGCCCCTTGCTAAATTGGTGTCTCTTGGGGAATATTTCTGGAATGGGTCTTATGAGGAGTACTCGTCGCGCTACAATAAAACTAATACAATAGTGCCAAATGAGCAAGAGGAATTTAGCAGGTGATGGAATGTGTGATGGTTGTGCGAGCTCAGCCCGCGCCTAAACCAAAGCGCCGAATGGCGGAGGGCTCATTCGGCGCTTTGGGGACTGTATGCTGTCTCCTACAGCATATGCAACATGTGAGTGGATTACAAAGTTCTATCTCCCCAAATCGCCGCACGAGGCATTGCCCTTTCGATTTCGCGGTGGAAATCGCGATCGATTTGCGAGCGATCGTGATTTTCCATCAAAAGATCGAAGTCGTCCGGCGATGCCTCCAGCTGCGCTTCTCTCCAATCATCCGCGCCGAAGGGACGAGCACGGATGCGCTCGCCACCGGGAGCGAGCCAGCGAAAGCCCGAGCCGGCGGACTGATCGATTTCCACGGTCACGGTTTCGCGCTTGCCCTGGCGTACGTATTCGATTTTCGCCTGGTCGCCTTCTTCATAGTCCTGCAAGCTCTGGATCAGGTCTTCCGCATCGCGAATGATTTCGGTATCGACCTTGGTGATAACGTCGCCGGATTTCAGGCCCGCTTTTGCAGCGGGAGAATCTTCGTTGACCGCCAAAACCAGCACACCACTGCGCGGCTCGACTTTGAAATACGTAGCCAGGTCTTCATCCAATTCGTGCACCTGCACGCCTAACCGCGGGCGGTTCATAAAAACCGTCATTTCTTTTCCCGGCCCAAAACCGTGTCCAAAGGCAGAAGCATAGCCCGGGCTGCGGCGCTTGCCGAGCATCACTTCCATCGTTTTGCGCTCACCCGCTCGCATCACAATCAAAGTGACCTTTTTGTCGGCGCCCGCGTTGCGCACAAGGCGCGATAAGTCATCGGCCTGCTCGACCTTTTGGCCGTCGAATTGCAGGATGACGTCTTCTTCTTTGATACCGGCGTCATCCGCCGGGCTGTCGCGAAGAACGTCAATCACCAATAAGCCGGTTTCATTGCCGAGCTTCAGTTGCTCGCGGGCAGAAGGCGTCAGCTCCCGCACGCTCACGCCCAGCCAGCCTTTGGCGGCTTTTTCTGCGGCGCGACTGTCGCCAACGGCCCAAAGGGCCGCCAGGCCGGCGGCCACCATGATGGTCAAACCGGCAATCCCTAGTGTCGCCACCTTTCGCAAAAGCATAGTTTGCCTCCAGAATTTTAATGCATATTCGTTTTAAAATTATCGTCGCCAGTCGACTGAAAAGACTGGAGCCACCGCGAAAAAGTTTTACAATTTGTGGCGATTATTTCTTATATTCGGCTTAAACAGATTGCGTCGCGAGCCGTCTATTTCACTGAAACGAGCGGACCTTGGCTCGTGAAAGGCGACGTGCGGTGAGCCGCAATCCAGCGCATATCATGAAAGTGGCATTCCAAAGCATTTTTCAATCCGCAGACGGGATCGGGTCGTACTTGCTACGATGGATACGTCGACGTGTTGGGAGCACAAAGCGATCGCGCATATATGAAACTGGCCCTAAGAGTTGCTGAAGCAGCGGTTGCAAAACCGGCGTTGACTGAGCTCAGTGAAGTAGAGTTGGTGGCACTCGCCCAACAAGGCGAAGAATCGGCGTTCGAGCACCTCTATAAACGCTATTCTCGTGCACTGTATTCGCTCGCGTACCAGATGTTGGGAACGCATCAGGACGCTGACGAGGTATTACAGGAAACCTTCGTGCGCGTGTTCAAGAATCTGTCGCGCCTGCGCAGTCCGGAGGCTTTCACTTCGTGGGTCTATCAAATCACGGTCAATCTTTGCATGGATTACCGTAAAATGCGCGCGCGCGCGCGTTGGCAGCCGATTGAAGATCAGAACAATGAAGGCGCCGCGACGCATTTCGAGCTGGCTACTGCCAAGTGGGTGCGGAATCCGCTGCAAGTTTTGGAGAACAACGAGCTGCTCTCCCACATTACGGCAGCGATAGAGGCGCTGCCCGAGCAACAAAAGGCCGTGGTGATCATGCATGAAATTGAAGGCATGTCCAAAAAAATGATTTCGAACGTGCTGGCATGCTCGCTCGTTACCGTGCGCACGAATCTCCACCACGCCCGCAAAAAATTGCGCCGGAGATTGATGACGTACCTGAAAGCGTGACGCCGGGCGAATTCTGCAATTATGCCCGAAGTCAAGTATCATGACAAACTTTCGTCCACGAATGATTTTCAGAGGTTTGATGTTTGGGAGATCCGAGCATGTTATGTGAACACGCACACGAATACTTGTTGGATCATATAGATAACGAGCTGCCAGCGGTGCTGCAGCAAGAGCTCGACGAGCATTTGCGCGGCTGCGCGGACTGCCGGGAAGAGCTGGAGGCTTTACGCAAAACCAGCCTTTTATTGCAACTGCGCGCCGTGCCCGAGCCGCCCGCGGCATATTGGGAAAAAGCCTGGTCGGACCTGCACAGTCGCGCCGCCGCCAGCGTTCTGCCGCTCTCGCCGCGGAAGATTTTGCCCACGCCCTTCCGCGTGCGCGTCCACGCTTTAAGCTGGCGCTCCCGGCTTGCGATTGCCGCTTTGGTGATCGCCGCCGTTGCCGGCGCCTTGCTGTCCTGGGGCACCGACGCGCAGCAACCATTGACGGACAACCAGCTCGCGCCCGACTTTGATGCACGCATACAACCGGCGGCGGTCGAGGGTGATCTTACTGCCGAAATGGAGCGCCAGATGGAAATCATCAACTACACCGGCGCAGTCACTGGCTCGCCGGATCCCATCTCCAAAAGTATGCGTTTCGCCAAACTGGAGGAGCCGCGCAAATGATGCGCCACCGTCATCACATTTGGCGCGCGCTCACGTGGTCGTTTCTGGCGTTCCTTCTGTCGGGCTGTCGCGAGAAGCTCTCTTTTTCCGGCCCGATTTTTTTTGAATTCAAGCAGCAACCGGGCGACAAATACGTTTACAAAGTGTTCGACGAAGTGGTGTGGACTTTCCGTGATTCGACCGGCAAGATCTATGATACCGTCCAGCACGCGCAGGAACAAAAATCGATCATGAAGTTCACCAGCATCGATTCGAATGCCGTGCGCAACATCGACCTGGTCTTCATCATCACCAGGGATACGACTTTGAAAGTGGCGGAATCTTCGTGGTGGAAAAAGCGCAAATCGCCGGTGGGAAACAAATATGAATTCGAGCTGGGCATGCAGCCCAACGGCGGGATTGTTTCGGTCACCAGCGCGCGGCCGGCGCAGACCCTTTTTTATGATACTGCTTATCGCCCGAGCCAGCCGGTCTTTCCAGCAACCGCGATTCCTGTGGGGTACTCGTGGTCCAAAAACTTCAACATCAATGTTCCCAAAGGCGAGCCCGGTGCCGTCGAAGCTGAATACAAATTCAGCGCGCTGGAAAGAGTCGGCGAGTTCGATTGCGCCGTGATCGAATTCAAGAGCCAGGTGGACTACACCGAGCCTTTCAATCCCCGGGAAAAATGCAGCAGCGTTGCAGATTGCCGCGGCCAGTATCATTCGCAAACCGTGAGCGAGGGCAAGTTGTATTTCGCGTATCGCGAAGGCTTCATGGTGAAAAAAGTCAATTTAATCACGGCCAACGCGGAAGCCACACTCACCCAGGACGGCGTGGTCAAAACGCTGTCACGCACGGAGCAGCGTGATCAGGAAACGATCACGCTGGTGGCGATCTATCGCAGCAGCGGGGAGAAGTTGACGTTTGAAATTAAGTAAATGTAACTTTATCGCGTAGAAATTCTATTGCAGGAATAGCCTCGACCGCCTATATTCGCCCGTGAAGGTGTTTTTCCGGGAGAGCGCGGTGTTTGTACGCTGGCATGATCAGCTTTCGCCAACGCATGACGACTCGATGCGAACTTCATTTTCGAGGCGCGGTCCGTGAGAAGAAGAAACAGACCTATCCTGCCGCCGTTGTTGCTCTATCTCGCCTGCTGTTATCATTCTAGTGACGCACAAGATTCTCTCTCGCAAGCCTGGTCCGCGTTTTATCGCGGCGACTACCCCGCTGCTCTACGCGTTTTTCAACAAGCCGCCGAAAATTCCACGCAGCACACGGCGGCAATTGCCGGCCAAAGCCTCGCCTTGCAGGAATTGGGGCGGTATGCGGAAGCCCGCGCGTTACTCATCAACTCGCGGAAAGACACTTCCGACGCGCGCCTGCTGCAACGTCTGGGCGAGCTGGAATTGCTCCTCGGGCACATCAAGACCGCACAACGCTATTTTGACGACGCCGTCCGGCTCGCTCCCGCCTATCGTCCGGCACTATTCTATCAAGCCATGACGCGCTGGCACCTGGGCGAGCGCACCGCCGCCCACCGCACCTTTCAGTCTTTTCTCGATTTCTATCGCACCGCTCCGAGCCTGACGGCACAGGACATTCATCTGGTTGCGCGCGCCTGCGTATATTTGGAACGATTTCACGACGCCAATCGTTTGTTCGGTGAGGCCGTCAAACAACAGCCAGGCGACTGGACGCTCTACCTTCCCTGGGGCGATCTGTTCCTTGAAAAATACAATCTCGCCGATGCGCGCTCGATTTTTAGCGATGCTTTGAAACAAAACCAGAATTGTGCGCCAGCCCGGCTGGGCCTGGCCCAGGTGCAAAGCACGGAAGATTTCGAGCAGGCTTTGCGTACGGCCGAGTATGCCTTGCAGCTCAATCCGCACTCGCCGAGGTCGCGAACGGTTCTCGCCGAGCTGCATTTGTTTGCCAATCATGAAAATGAGGCGCAAGCGGAGCTGACAAAAGTTTTGCAGGAGTTTCGTGAGTATATTCCCGCGCTCGCGCTGCAAGCGGTCTTGGCGGACCGCCGGCAAGATCAAACCCGGATTGCAGAAATTATCGCACAAGCTGCCGCCGCCAATCCCAAAGACGCGGCGGTGTACGTCCGCCTGGGTGAGGACGCCGCACGCCGCTATCTATTTCAGGAGGCCGCGGGGTACTTTCGTCGAGGACTCGCCGTGGACTCCGAAGACTGGAACGCCGCGGCGGGACTGGGCACGAGTCTATCGCGCTTGGGGCAAAAGGATGAAGCCCGCATCCATCTCGACCGAGCTTTCGAACACGATCCGTTCAACGTGGTGGTCGGAAACCTGCTCAACTTGTTCGACGAGATGGTAAAATACGATACCCTGCGCACGCAGCATTTTATCATTCGCATGCGGCCCGAGGACAAAGTCGTAATCGGAACGACCGCCGCTGGACTCTGTGAAGCCGCTTACCAGAATATGGCGCCGCGCTATCGCGCCAACTTCACGGCGCCGGTGACCGTGGAAATTTTCCCCAGGCACGATGATTTCGCGGTGCGCTGTTTCGGCTTGCCGGGCGCAGAGTTTTTTCTCGGCATATGCTTCGGCCCGCTGATTGCCATGAATTCACCTCGCGGTCGCGAGCGCGGCGCATTCAACTGGCAAGAGACGCTGTGGCATGAAATCGCGCACGTCGTGCATTTGCAATTGACGGCCAACTGCATTCCGCGCTGGTTCGCCGAAGGTCTCGCGGTTTATGAAGCGGCTCATGCGCGCAGCGAATGGAGCATGAATATGGACTTGCCCATGATTCGCGCGCTGCAGAATGACGAGCTCCTGCCGTTGCACGAATTGGACGAAGGCTTCACCCGCAGGCCGGAGATGGTCTCACTGGTTTATTTTCAAGCGTCGCAGATCATAGAATTCATCGCGGAGCGCTATGGCTTTGAAAAGGTGCTGGCGCTGTTGCCGCATTTCCGGCAAGGTAAAAAAACCGAGGAGACGATTTCACTCGTGTTTGCGCAATCTGCGGAGGAATTTGATCGTGCCTTCCATGAATTCCTCCGCCAGCGCTTTCATCCGGAAACGCTCGTGATCGCCGGCGCAAAGAGCTCGTCGCTCGCCAAGATTTTTGGAAATATGCAGTCTTCTGCGGAGAAAGAGACCGGCGGCGATTTGCGCGGGCGCGCGGAAAGCGAGCCCCGGGATTTTCTGGCCGCGTTACGTTATGGCAACCATCTGGCCAAGACCGGACAAGCCGCCGAAGCCGAGATTTATCTTACCAGGGCCAAGAACCTGCTGCCGGCGTACGTGGACGAGGGGAATCCATATAGCGCGCTCGCGGCGCTGTTTTGGCAGCAAGGCCGGAAAAAAGAAGCGGCGGCGGAACTGGAGTTTCTGACGGCTCGCAATGGCCGCGCGGTCAATGAAGCCGTGCAATTGGGCGAATGGCAATTGTCCTTGCATGATTCCGTTGCGGCCGCACGAGCCTGGTCGCGCGCGCTGGCGATTTATCCTTTTGATGCCGGCCTGCAGCGCCGGGTGGGAGAATTCCATTTGACGTTCAAACAACCAGCCGCGGCCGAACAAAATTTCCGTGCGGCGCTCGGGTTGAATCCCGCCGATCGCGCCGCGCTTTTTTGCCTATTAGCGGAAGCTTCTTTGGCGCAAGGCCGGCACGCGCAGGCCAAGAAACAGGCGCTGGAGGCATTGGAGCTCGCGCCCAATTTTGAGCGGGCCCAGGAAATTCTTCTTCAGATCGTGGAATAGCATGCAGCGCTTTTGTAAACAGCTTCCCGGCGTGCTCGTGCTGGCCTGCCTGCCGGCGTTCGTGCACGCGCAAGAATCGGCGCCTGCTGCCGACAACCAGAACGGCGCCGCCCACATGCCCAGTGCGCAGGGCTTCACCTTTGTGCGTATTCAATGGGCAGGTGAAGGCTATGGCATTTTCGCACGCGGCAACGGCCCGCTGTGGGCGCATGATTATCCCACGGCAGAGCAGAATTTCTATACCGCGCTGCATGCGCTGACGGCCGTGCCTATGACCTTCGAAAACAAAATACTCACTCTGGCGGATGACGCTATTTTCAGTTATCCGCTGCTGTACATCTGCGAAGTCGGATACTGGCTGCCCGCCCAAATGGAGACCGAGCGCTTACAGGAGTATTTGAAGCGGGGCGGTTTTTTGATCGTCGATGACTTTCGCGGCGGTTTCGAGTGGCGGAATTTCTACGATCAAATTCAACGCTTCATGCCCGAGCCACCGCTGCCGCTCTCGCTTGACCATCCCGTTTTTCATTGCTTCTTTGATTTCGAGCACGTCGGCGAGCATGCGCCGTATGGCGGGTTGACGCCGGTTTTCTACGGTCTGTACGATCAGAAAAAACGCCTCATCGGAATCGTGAACTACAATAATGATATCGGCGACGGCTGGGAATGGCCGGAGGACTATCGCGAGTTTTCCACCGAAGCGTTCAAGCTGGGCATCAATTATCTCATTTACGCGATGACACATTGAGGATTGTGTCAACCCGGCCGCACCCTCGAGCTTCCAAAGACGTTGCGAAACTCAGATTACAATTGAACCTTTGCATCCAAACGCCAATGATCCAGAACAGTGCCATTGCCCGAAAACGACTTTCAATGCTCCGCGTAACGCTGTTGAGCGTGGCGCTGTGGGCGCAAGCGTCATGGGCGCAAACCTTGCAAAACAACGCGTTCACGTTCGCGCGTATCAAATACAGTTCCGGCAAATATGCCTATGCGTTTCGGATGCGCTTTCGCTCGGATAGCTGGGAGGTGGACTATCCCACCGCCGAGGAGAACTTCATTCGAGGATTGAAGGAAATCACACGCGTCCCGGTGAATGATGAGGCCGTCGCGCTCACGCTGACCGATCCGCAGTTGTTCGACTATCCATTTGCCTACATACTGGAGGTCGGCTTCGCGCAGTTTACGCAGGAAGAAGCAAACGCGTTGCGCGAGTGGTGCTTACGCGGCGGTTTTTTGATGATCGATGATTTTCATGGCAGCGCGCAGTGGGAGAATTTCGCCTATGAATTCGCTAAAGTTTTTCCGGATCGCCAGCCGGTCGATTTGAAACCAGAGCATCCCCTCTTTCACTGCTATTTCGACTTCGACCATTATCCGCAAGTACCCGGTATGGCCGCCGTTTACCAGGGCACGACGTTCGAGTATGACGGCCGTTATGCACATTGTCGCGGCATTTTTGATGACAACGATCGCTTGATGGTGTTGATCAATTTCAACGTCGACCTCGGCGATAGCTGGGAGCATGCCGCCGACCCGCGGTATCCCGAATTCTATTCAATGCTGGGATATCGCCTCGGTATCAACTACGTGATTTACGCCATGACACATTAGCCCGACGTCGTTGCGCCCTAGCGCCTGCGGGCGCTGCACGCAACGACGTCTGCGCATGAAAACAGGAAAGACTCATGACCTTCGATCATTCTCCGCCTCCTCTCGACGACAACGCGTTGTCTGAACGCCTGCAGCAGGCGCGCGAAATATTGCTCGCGGAATTGCGCAAAATCATCGTCGGACAAGATGAAACGATTGAATTGATTCTCATCGCGCTGTTTACCGGCGGTCATTGTTTGATCACCGGCGTGCCGGGGCTGGCCAAAACGCTGCTCATTCGCACGCTCGCGACCATTCTCGACTTGAATTTCAAGCGCATCCAATTCACGCCCGACTTGATGCCCTCGGATATCACCGGCATCGAGGTGATCGAAGAAGACCGCACCACGGGCAAACGCGTGATGAAATTCATCAAGGGCCCGTTGTTCGCCAACATCATTCTGGCCGATGAGATCAATCGCACCCCGCCCAAAACCCAAGCCGCTCTGCTTGAAGCCATGCAAGAGCACCACGTCACCGCCAGCGGCATCACCTACCATTTGGAAGAGCCGTTCTTCGTGCTCGCGACGCAGAATCCCATCGAGCTCGAAGGCACTTATCCGTTGCCCGAGGCGCAGCTCGATCGCTTCATGTTCAACATCGTGATGGATTACTTGCCGGAGGAGCAGGAGGTACAAGTTGCGACCGCGACCACGAGCAACATCAAGCCGGATTTGAAGCGGACGATGAGCGGCAAGGATATTCTGGCTTATCAGTATTTGGTGCGCAAGGTATTCGTCTCCCAGGAAGTGGCGAAATACGCCGTGCAGGTGTCGCGTGCCACACGGCCAGGCCTCGGTGGCGCACCCGATTTCGTGAAAAACTGGGTCAGCTGGGGCGCGGGCCTGCGGGCGTCGCAGTACCTGATTCTCGGCGGAAAAGCACGGGCGTTGCTGCGCGGCCGCGCGAATGTTTCAATCAAAGACATTCAAGCCCTGGCGTTGCCGGTGTTGCGGCATCGGGTATTGACCAACTTTTACGCGGAATCGGAAAAAATCAAGCCCGCCGACGTCATACGCCGCCTGCTTGAAATCGTACCTGCGCCCAAGTCGGGTTTATCATGAGCCACAGTGCCGGTGCACGTGCCCGGGTTCAGGATCATCGTTTCGAGTTTTTGCATGACACTTTTCTGGCGCCTGGCAAGAATCTCATGCAGAGCTTTGCGGCTGGCACTCTTGGCCAGAGGCGTTTGGAATGACTTGGCAGAAAGCCTTTATTTCGTTTCTTGTGCCGGCCGTGATTTTCGTTCTTTACGGTTGTGACCACAGCAACGAGAAGCGCCGAGCGATTGCAGCGGCTTTTACCGCCGAGATGGTGCGTTATCCGCAAGCGACGTTGATCGATATTTACAAGTTTTTCTTCCAGGGTGCTTTTGGACCGGGACACATGATCCCCGATACGGCAGCGGCGCGGCGATTTCTTGAGAACGAGCTGAACCATCTGGCCGGCGTCGATTCTGTGTTTTGGTCCCCCGTCGGCTATTCCGGAGAATACTATCGCGTCCATTTGACGGCGGTCAAAGCCGGAAGCATCTCATCTGAAGACTTGTTGCGCGCTTTTGTGGCGAGCGCCAATTCCGCACCCGCCCCTTCCTTGGCAGAATGGCGGCTGGAATGGCGTTTGATTACCAGTGTGCTCGAGAGCCATCGCGGGCAATGGGCGACTTTTGATGCGGACCAGGCTCGTCTGCAAGAGATGCTGGATCGCGGCGAGAGCGTGGTGCACCACAGCGAGATCTTTGCAGAAAAGTATCAGCCGCATTATCGCGTAATTCATCGCCGTCATTTTGAGAAGCTCAAGGACGTTCTGTCCAGCCATTGAGAAGAGCATGTCAAGCACACCCAGGCCAAAGCTGCGTTTCATCGACCCCGACGTCCTTTCCCGCATTTCGGGAATGGAATTGCGTGCGCGCACGGTGGTGGAGGGGTTCTTGAGTGGACTGCACCGCAGCCCCTATCGCGGCTTCAGCATCGAGTTCGCGGAATATCGCCAGTATACTCCCGGCGACGACACGCGCCACATTGATTGGAAAGTATACGGCCGCACCGACCGCTATTTCGTGAAGCAATACGAAGACGAAACCAACTTGCAATGCCATATTCTTCTCGATCTCTCCGGCAGCATGTCGGGCACAAGCGGCCGGCAGCTCGCTGCCGGCGGTGTGAGTAAATTCGATTACGCGTGCTATCTTGCGGCCTCGCTGGCCTATTTTATTTTTCAGCAGCGCGACGCGATCGGGTTCGTCGCCCTCGATGATGAAATTCGCCTGGAGATTCCGGCGAAATTTCGGCCGGGGTATCTTTATAGCATGCTCATCGAGGTGGAGCACTTGCAGCCCGGCACGGGTCGCGTGTTGAACGTGGATTGGCTGCATCGCTTCGCTGAAAGCACCCGGCGGAAAGGTATGATGATACTGATCAGCGATTTTTTTTGCGACCTCGAACCGTTGACCGGTGCGCTCGAGCATTTGCGCTTTCGCGGCCACGACGTGCTCTTGTTTCAAATCATGGAAGAGCGCGAGCTCAATTTCGATTTCCACCGCCTGACGCGCTTCGTCGGCCTGGAAGGCGAACCTGTGACGCTGGGCATGCCCCAAGACATGAAGCAGCACTATCTTAGTAATTTGCAAGCCCATCTCGAGGGCCTGCGTGCGGTGTGCGGCATCCAACGCATCGATTACAGTCTCCTGCGCACCTCGCAGCCTCTCGATTTCGCGTTGCAAGCGTATCTTGCCGCGCGCAGCGGCAAGGCGTGAGAAGCCGTCGACAGTCGATTGTAGATCGTTCATGGCCGCAAGTATTCGCCATTGTACAATCTACAATTCACAATCTTCGATCTACAAATAAACGCTAATCAACAACAACTTATCACCATAACTAAACGTGCTTAATTTCCTGACAACCCCATACCTGCTTCTGGGCGCCGCCGCGGCGGCGATTCCGGTGATTCTGCATTTGATTCTGCGCAATCGCCCTGAAACCGTTTATTTTGCCGCGATGCGTTTTTTGGTGACGACCCCCAAGCATCTCTTGCGCCGGCAAAGACTCAAACAGTTATTGTTGCTGCTCATGCGCATTCTGGCGCTGTTGCTGTTGGGGCTCGCCTTCGCACGACCGTTGTTGCTGGGCAAGCATGTGCCCGCGGTGCTGGGTCAGGAACCGCGAGCCATGGTCTTGATTATCGACGTCTCCGCCAGCATGGCTGCGTCGAACCATTTGCAGAGCGCTCTGGATCGCGCCACCGAGCTGCTTCGAACCGCCTCCGAGGCGGATCACGTTTCCGTGCTCGCCGCCGCCAAGCGTCTCGAACTATTGGCGGAAAATGCCAAACCGGCGCAGGCCAGAGCCGCCTTGTCGAGCCTGAAACAAAGGCAAACTGCCGGCAACTTGCGCGAGGCGGTGCAATTCGCCGACAATATGCTGGCGTCATCACCGCTGCGCCGCCGCGAGATCTACGTGTTATCGGATTTGCAGGCGAGCAATTTCAACGCGGGCCAGCTTAAGCTGAACAGCTCCGCGGAATGTACCTCGCTGGCGCTGGAGAATCACTGGCAAAACCTGGCGCTCGTCGGCGGCGAACGCGTGATACGCGAAGGCCAGATGACCTACCTTTGCCAGGTGCGGAGCTTTGCGAAGTCGGATCAGGAAATTGAAGTGAATTTGATGTTCGAAGATCGCCCCGGACGCCCAGCGGCACAACAACGACTGACGGTGCCTGCGCGAGAAGAACAAACCGTGCGTTTTCCCAATTTTACGGCGCCGGCGAAGAATGAGCTTGAAACGGGCGGAGCCTATTTTGAAATCCACGCGTCCGCCGATGAATTTGCGGCGGATAATCGCTATTTTCTTGCCGCGGAAACTGAACACGGTGTGCGCGTTCTAGTGGTGGGCGGCGATGGCGAAGCCGAGTTTTTCCTGCAAAATGCGCTGGCGCTGCCGGGCATCCCTTATCACCTGCATCGCGTGACAGCCAGCGAGCTCGAATCAACTTCGCTCGAGGCCTTTGCCGTGGTGTTTTTTGCGGGTGTCGGCGGAATCAATCGCTCTGCCGCGGAAAAGTTGCGCGATTACGTGCACGCGGGCGGCGGCTTGATCCTTTCCTTGCGCGAGAATATGTCGATTGAAACATTCAATCACTTTCTCGTCGAATTGTTGCCCGGAAAGATAGAAGAGGCGATCGAGATCTCGCGAACTCGACGAGAAAACGTCGCGCTTACTGAAATAGATTTTGCACACCCGATCTTCAAAGTTTTCCGCGATCCAGCGCACGGCGATCCCAGCGCCGTGCAAGTCACCAAATACTATCGCGTTACCCCCAAACCGGAGGCGGTGCGCATTGCCGGCTTTGAAAATGGTGACCCGGCGCTCTTGGAGCTCAGTTTGGGTAAAGGCAAGACCTTGCTATGGACTTCCGCGCTGAATGCGCGCAGTGGTAATTTTCCCCTGCGGGGCGTATTTGTTCCAATGATTCATCAGTGGCTCGACTACGTGCGGCGCAGCGATGATGCAGCGCCGGCGAAAATGTACGTGGGCCAGCCGGTTTTCATGAGTGAAAATTTCGTGCCGGATCAGCCGCTGCGACTTACGCCGCCCGGAGGCACCGAACAGAGTTTGCCTCCGCTCGGTACTATCGCCTTCAATGCCACCGAAGAAATCGGACTGTATCGTTTCCGGCAGAACCGCGCCTCCTTTATTCAGGCGGTCAACATCGATCCCCGCGAATCCGATCCGGCGGCAATCTCGACGGACGATTTTGCCGCGAGTCTGGTGCGCGACCACGATCAGGCAGAAATCTCGAGCGTTTTCGGCAAAGCCGAGCCGCTCTCACGAGAGCAGGAGCGCGAGCAAAAACTTTGGAAATTCGGCTTATGGGCCCTGCTGGCCTTGCTATTGGGTGAGTGTTGGCTGGCAAATCGCACGCCGAGATAGCGTGAAAAGCCATGTCTATGGGCGGAGAAGAAGGGATTGATGGATTATTGGATTGCTGGAGAATTTTGCGCTTGAACCCTGGAATCCAACAATCCAATAATCCAATAATCGGATAAGCCGATCGCCCTGCTCTTGGAAACCTTTCGCAGACTTTGAAATATGAACCCTTCCTACCCTCAACTCGAACGCCGTTTGGAAGAAGCCATGCGAGCGTGGCGGCGCAGCCGTTGGCAGCGCGGTCTGAGCCTGGCGCTTTTTGGATTGCTCGCAATTCTGGCATTCGTTTACTTCGTGGAGCCTGCCTGGCCATTTTGGTGGTGGACAGCCCTCATCGGATTGTCGGTTGCATGGCTGACTGTATTGGTCAGGTTTTTGATTCTGCCCTTGCGCGCGCAGCCAGGTCTGGCTCAGGTTGCACGTTTTCTGGAAGAGCAGCATCCTGAGCTGGAAGACCGCCTGGCCACGGCGGTGGAATTCGGCGATTCCCGCAAAGCCGAAGATCAAAGCTGGCTGGATCGCATGATTCGCGACGCGATCGTGCATACGTCCGGCATGAATTTTTCGGAACATTTGCAACTACAATTCGCGCGCGGCTGGCAAGTGTTGGCAGTGGCTGCAGCCGTTGCGTTTGTCTTCGCGCTGCTGAATTATTCCAAGTCATTTCAGAGCAGGGTGGTGAGTTATATCGAAAAATCACGGGAGGCTCCACCGCCGGTTGAAAGCCTGCAGCTTGCCCCCGGCGACGCCAAAGTCGCCCGCGGTGGAACCGTAGAGATCAACGCGGTCTCACCGCGGCTCGATCTGGCAGAAGCGACGCTGTATTTGGAAACGCGCCGCGATTCCTGGCAACCCAACACGATGAGCCTCGCCACGCAGCCGGGTCATTTTACCCACAAAATTTTCGATATTCGTGATACCGTGCGCTATTATGCGCGCGCGGGGGACGAGCTTTCGCCGATCTACACGATCATTCCGCTCGATGCACCTGAAGTAAGAGGCTTTCGCATGACGTATCGTTATCCTGCCGGCATGGGCTTGTCTCCCAAAAGCGAAAGCGGCAGCGGCGATATTTATGTGCCCGCCGGCACAACTGTCAACCTGGAGGCGATCGCCAACCAGCCATTGCAGCATGCAGAAATCCGCTTTGCGGACACGGATTTTCACAAAATGGAGGTCGCAGCGGACACGGTGGCGCGTTATAAGTTTGTCGTTGAAAAAGATTCGTATTACGTGTTGCGTTTAACCAATCGCGAAAACTTCAGCAACGTTCCGATCGAGTACTTTATTCATGCCACGCCCGATCAGGCGCCGCAGATTACCATTCTGCGCCCCGGCCGCGATTTGCGCCCGACGATGCTCGAAGAAGTGACGGCCGAAGTCGCGGTGCGTGAAGACTACGGTTTGCGCCAATTCGACCTTATTTATGCAAGCAACAACGGCACACCCACGCGCCACAATCTGTTGCCCGCTCTCACGCGGACGAGCGCGCAGGAGTTTGTGGCGAATATGCTTCTTTATCTCGAAGATCTGGGCGTGCAGCCGGGGGATTTCATCTCCTATTACTTTGAAGCGGCGGACGCGGCGCAGCAAACTAGTAGCGACCTTTATTTTCTGGAGGTGCGCCCGTTTGAGGAAGAATTCTATCGTGCCCTCAGCCAGGGGAGCGGCGGAAGCAGTCCGGCGGCAAGTCTCGCGCTGTCGCAGAAGGAGATCATCACTGCTACCTGGAAGCTGGAGCAGTCGCGCAAGCAGCTTGCTCCGGAAGAGGTGCAGGGCAGCAGCAAAGCGCTGGCGGAAACGCAGGAAGGCTTGCGCGAATCCATCCAACAAATGGCCGCGCACGCCAAACTACGCTCGCAATTTGTCGAGGAGGGCGCAACCGGAAATCTGGCGCAGCATCTCGAGCAGGCAACTGCGGCGATGGGTGAAGCCGTGCCGTTGTTGGAGTCCGTCAGACTCAAAGACGCCCTCGATCCCGAGCGCCGCGCTTATCATTTTCTGTTGAAAGCGGAAGCCGAGATTCGCCGGCGCGAGTTGGCGCAATCGTCGAGCGCAAGCGGCTCTTACAGCCAATTGCAAAGCCGCGACGAGCTGCAACGCCTTTTCAAGGATGAGCTGGAAAAAATTCAATCCAAATACGAAACCTTCGAAAACAATCGCCAGCAGCAGCGCGACGCGCAGCGAAACGAAGCGCAAGAGAAAGTGCGAGAGCTGGCGCAACGGCAAGAACGGCTCGTCGAGCTCAATCGCCGTTTGGCACGGGAGAATATGAATGAGGAGAGCCGTCGCCAGATCGAGCGCTTGCGCCGTGAGCAGGAGCAGATCAACCGCGATTTACAGCAGCTCAGCCGGCGCATGGAGCAATCGAGCAACACCCCTGCGCAAGCCAACCAGGAGGCGGCGCAACAAGCATTGCGCGATGCGATCGAAGAGATGCAACGAGCGAGCGACAGCCTGCGGCGCAACAGCCCGTCCCAGGCCGCAGCGGAGGGAAATCGTGCCCTGGACCGGCTCAACCGCCTGACCGAGCAATTGCAGCGCGAGCAATCCGGTTCGTTGCGCGAACAGTTAACGCAGCTCCAGAACGACTTGCATCAACTTGGCGAGGCCCAAGCGCAATTGCAGGAGCAGCTTCCCAATCAGCGTTCTGCCGATGAGACTCAGGCCCGGCACTGGCAGGAACAGCAGAACGAATTGCGCCAGCGCACGGAACGCGTGCAGGAGAAACTGCGCCAGGCGAATGCGACGACGCGCGAGCGTCCGGAAGAAAAGGAAATCGCACGCGATCTCGCCAAAGCGTTGAACGAAATGGACGATCGCAAAGTCGCGCAGCGCATGGAAGAAGCCGGCCGAGCCCTCGAACAAAAAGACTGGCAGCAGGCCCGGTTGCAGCAAAAGGAGGCCGTACAGGGATTGCGACGTGCGGAATCGGCCCTGCGCGAAGGTTTGTCGCGCCTGGCAGAAACACCGGAAGAGAAACTGAATACCGCATTGCAGGAGGCGCATCGCTTGCGCGAGCGTCTCGAAGAATCCCTGCAGCAAGCCCGCAACGAAAAGCGATCCGCGCCCGATCAAAATCAAGGCGCTTCCTCCTCCCCAAACACGCAATCTGGTACGCCGGGGGCGCCGGGTGAAAATGCCCCTTCAAATCAGGAATTGAATCCGGAGAACATGGATTGGTGGAACGAGAATTTGTGGAGCGGCATGCGCCAGTTGGAACAACTGCAACCACTCATGCAAGGCGACAGCGCGCTCGGAGAAAATCATCGCGACTTGATTAAAGGCTATCGCGGCCTGTTGCAATCGTTCCGTGGCGGTGATCCCTTGCGCTTGGAGAGCATTGAAAGCCGGTTGCTGGATCCCTTGCGCCGCCTGGAGGCGGAATTGGCAACGCGCTTGGCCACTCTACAACAACAGGAGCGCGTGCTGAGCGTGCGCGATGAGCAAGTGCCGCCGCAATACCGCGAGATGGTGGAGGAATATTTTAAAAGGTTGGCACAGAAGAAATAACCACACGAGCAATCATTGCATTGACCATGTTCGATTTTTTCTTCAAATACAGCCCCGTGGTCTACCAACAGGGTACGTGGCTCTGGCGCAGCCGCCCCGCGATCCTGTTGCTGCTTGTCCTCGCGATAATCGTCATTGCTTTGCTATTTTTCGCCTATCGGCGCACCACGATGCGGTTACGCCGGCCGTGGCACTTTGCGCTCATCGGGATACGAGTGGCTGCTCTGGCGATATTAGCGATTTGCCTGCTGGAACCCGTGTTGTCGGTTTCCACGGTGGTGACGCAAAAAAGTTCGGTGCTGGTCTTGGTGGATGATTCCGAAAGCATGTCGATTCCGGACATGCCGGCCGGGCGGCAGCGCATTCAACGGGTTGCAACCTGGCTGGGCGTGGAGGGCCAAACGCAAGGCGTGCTCGAGCGCTTGCAGGAGAATTTTCGCGTCTCCACTTTTCGCTTTGGCGAGCGTGTCGACCCTTTGCTCCGCGTTGACGACCTCAAAGCCAAGAATAAAAGCACCAATATCGCACAAGCCTTGTCATTCGCTGCGCAGCAAGCGCAACAGCACGCGCTTTCCGGCGTGATCCTCGTCACCGATGGCGCGGCTTCTGCCGGCGCCGATCCGTTGCAAGCTGCGCGTGATTTGATCGCGAGTAACGTGCCGCTGTTCACGGTCGGGGTGGGCACAAAAATCGCAAATGACGTGCACCTCGCCAAGGTCAGCGCCACATCGGCGGTGTTGGAGAACGACCTGCTTGAGGTCAACACTCTGGTTCAAGCGCGCGGCTATGCGGACCAGAAAGTCGAAATCGAATTGCGCGAGGGCGGAACGGTGTTGCAGCGGCAAAGCGTCAATCTGCGCGAGTCCAGCGTGCGCGTTAGCATGCCTTTCGCGCCGACCCGCGCTGGATTCGCCAAGTATACGGTCGCGGTCCGGCCGCAAGCGCACGAGGTGGTGGCCAGCAACAATCAAAAGAGCTTTCTGGTGAACAACCAGAAGCGTATTGGTCGAATCCTGTACGTCGAAGAGATTTCGCCGTGGGAATTCAAGTTCATTCAGCGCGCATTGGAAGGTGACGGCGCTGTGCAACTGACTTCGTTGCTGAAGACGGGACCTGAGAAGTTTTTGCGCTTAGGCTTGCGCGATGCCCAAGAGCTCGCGGAAGGCTTTCCCAAGAGCGCGGAAGAATTGTTCGGATACCAGGCGATCATTCTTCGTAATGTCGCCACCGACTTTTTTTCGGCGGAGCAATTGCAGCTCGTGCACGAATTCGTGGACAAGCGCGGCGGCGGCTTCATGATGCTGGGCGGCATGAAATCGTTTTCCGAGGGCGGTTACAATGACACGCCGATCGCGGAGCTCTTGCCGGTGGATTTGCTGCCGGTCATCGCCGCAGACGGGCGTGCGATTCCACCGCAGTTTCATGAAGAGTTTCGCTTCACACCCACGGCGGAATATTTAAATATGCCCCTGTTGCAGCTCGATGCGGAGCCTTTAGCCAACCTGAAGAAGTGGGAGGCGCTGCCGCTGCTGCAAGGCTACAATCCACTTGGCGCAGCCAAACCGGGCGCCTCCGTTTTGGCGGTGCATCCGTTGCATCGCTCGGAGTCGCCGCGCATTGTGCTGGCGACGCAACGTTTTGGCCGTGGCCGTACCGCGATTTTGGCCACGGGCACAACCTGGTTATGGCAAATGCGCCGCGAATACACCGACATGACCCACGAGCGCTTTTGGCGGCAGCTCACGCGCTGGCTGAGCGCGCAATCACCCGAGCCGGTGGCGGTCGAGCTCGATCGCGAAAGCTATTCGCCCGGTGAGAATGTCGCGCTGCGTATTGAAGTGCGGGACAGCGTGTTTGCACCGCAACACAATGCCAACGTAACCGTGAAAATCACCGGACCCGATCAGCAGCCGAGCACACTGCAAGCCAGCACCGATCTATCCAGCGAGCTGGTGGGCGAATCCGCAAAATATCTGGCAAATTTTGAAGCCGCCAGAGACGGCTTATACCAGGTCGAGGTCCTGGCGCACGACCGGCAGGGACATTACCTCGGCAAGGCGGAAGCGGCATTTTTTGTCGAGCCTTCGCAGGCTGAGCTGGCGAATGCCGACGTACAAACGCCGCTGCTGCAGCGGTTGGCAGAAATGACCAAAGGCCGTTATTTCCCGATCGAACAGGCGCAGGATTTGCCAGAGGCGCTCAAAGTCTCGCAAAGCTCGTATTCCAAACTAACCGAGCACGAGGTCTGGGATGCTCCGGTTTTATTTTTGGCGATAACGCTGTTGCTGGCCGCAGAATGGTACTTCCGCCGCGCGCGGGGGTTGTCGTGAAGCCAAAAAACTTTCAGAGTTTTGTTCTAGGTTAGATTCTGTATGCGCTTAGATAAGTTCAATGCCCGTGTCATGACCGCGAAATTCTCTGCAAAACGCTCTTCTGTTTTATGGCACTTCCTGCTGCTAGGTGCATGCCAAACCTCGCTCCTCGCCGACACCCGCGTGTTGATCATCGCTGGCAAGGGCGGCGCACCGGAATACACGGAGAAATTCAACAACTATGCGCAACGTTTGCAGAGTGCTCTCGCCACCCACTACAATTTCACACCGGAACAAATCACTATTCTGTCGGAGAGCAACTCCGCTTCGTCTTCCGGGGAGCGCCTCTGCAATGCGAAAAACGTCGAACAGGTTTTTTCCGAGCTTGCGGCGAGTGTGAAAAGAGAGGACCAGTTTGTGGTCATTCTGTTCGGGCACGGCAGTGCGGAGGGCGCAGTCTCGAAATTCAATCTCGCCGGGCCGGACTTGCGCGATCTCGATTTTGCGCGTTTCCTTGAACGTGTGCCGGCGGAGCGGCAAGTTTTCATCAATACCAGCGCAGCCAGTGCCGGCTTCATTGAAAAACTGGCGCGCAAAGATCGAGTGATCATCACCGCGACGCGCAGTCCGGAGGAAAACTTCGCCACGAAATTCCCGGAGTATTGGACCGAAGCTTTTGAGAAGAGCGCCGAAGTCGATCTCAACAAAGATCGGCAGATTTCGTTGCTGGAAGCGTTCGACTACGCGCGCGATCGCGTGGTGCAGTTCTACGAACAGGCCAACCGCTTGCGGCCCGAACACGCGTTACTTGACGACAATGGTGACGGCGCGGGCAGTGAAACGCCGGCGGCGCAAGCCGGCGCGGTGCCGGCCAACGGCGATCCTGTGCAGAATAACGACGGCGCGCTGGCCGCACAGACATTTCTCACGGCGGTTGCGCCGGCAGTAAGCACGGCCGCTCCGGCTGCGATCGCTGTTGACCATCCACTGGAAAAGAAGAAAACCAGGCTGTTGGCAGAAATCGAGGACCTCAAAACAAAAAAAAGCACGATGCCAGTTGCGGAGTATGAACGCCAGCTCGAAACATTATTTATCGAGCTTGCCAAATTGAATCGAGAAATCAAAAAAGTTCCGCATTGAATCCGTTGGCCGCGCTTTCCTTCATTGGGCAGTTTTTTGTTTTATGCTGCGACAGTGACTCTCTTGCCAGCTCCCCGGAATTTCCGCTTGACATTGCGCGCCTGCGTCACTACATTTAACGACAATTTTTTTACGTATGATGCGGGCGTATCGCCCATCCTAAACTGCTGTGAGCCGAACTCATTCCGCATACAAGCTTCTCGTTCTGGTATATTGCAGCGCCTGCACCTGGCTCGGTTGCCGTTGTGATTCCGATCACGAATCTTCATCCTTCGCTTCAGGACCCGCGCGCACGACGGCAGATTTTGAGCAGAATGCCACGAGTGTGATCGCTGGCAGCGTTGCGTTCGAAGGCACGCCGCCGGAACCGAAGGTCTGGCATACCGTCAACAGCGATCCGGAGTGCCAGCGCGCCGGCCACGACGTGATCGCATCCGAAGAAGTCGTCGTCAACACCAATGGCACACTTCGTTATGTTTTTGTTTATATTTCCAACGGTCTTGGCTCGCTCCAGTTTCCGATCCCTTCCGAACCGGTGATTTTGGATCAACGCGGATGCCGTTATGCGCCGCACGTGATTGGCTTGCGTGCCGGGCAAACGTTGCTGATTTTGAATAGTGACTCCACCATGCACAACGTTCATGCCTCGCCGCAGCGCAATCGTGCCTTCAATGCCGGCATGACGGCCGTAGTCAAAAAACTCACGCGTACGTTCGACCGGCCGGAAGTGATGATCCCCTTCAACTGCAATGTGCATCCGTGGATGTCAGCTTTTGCCGGTGTGTTAGATCATCCCTTTTTTGCAATTACCAATACGGAAGGCACATTTCGACTCGGCCTGCTGCCGCCGGGCGAATATGAAGTCACGGCGCGGCACGAGCGTTTTGGCGTGTTGAAACAAATCGTGCAACTCAAGACTTCCGAGCAGCGGCAAGTTGATTTCAATTTTCAGGCGCCCTGAGGTTGCAGGCGCGCCAGGCGACGGGAACCATCGTTATCATCCTTGAGGAGAGAAGCGCATGCTTGACTGGCTTCCGGAATGTTTTTCCACGTATGGCGGTGAAATCGATTTCTTTTTTTACGTCATTTACTACATCACCTCCGGCGTCTTCGTGTTGGTGGCAGGCGCGCTGATTTATTTCATGATCAAGTATCGTTTTCGCGAAGGCCGCCGCGCCGTGTATTCACACGGCAATCTCAAGCTGGAATGGGTGTGGACCGTGGCCACGAGCGTGGCCATGTTCGCTCTGGCCATTGTGAGCCAGCCCTTGTGGGGCCGTATCAAGCAAGAGCTGCCTCCCTCGGACGTCAAAGTGCGGGTTACGGGCAAGCAATTCAATTGGGAGGTTTTATATCCCGGGCCTGACCGTGAATTCGGCACGGCCGACGACTTCCAGATCGATAACGAAGTGCACGTTCCGGTGAACACCGTTGTGCACGTGCATCTCCAATCCAAAGACGTCATTCACAGTTTCTTCGTGCCCGTGCTGCGCCTGAAGCAAGACGCCATACCTGGCCGCGAAATCAAAGCATGGTTCGAGGCCACGAAGGCAGGCCAGTACGAGATTCCTTGCGCCGAGCTTTGCGGATTCGGCCATTCCGGCATGCTCGGCCAGTTGTTCGTGCACGAGCCCGCTGACTATGAGAACTGGGTGCAGCAGACGTGGCCGCCCGCGGAGACACCAGCCAGTGGTGACAGCACGGAAGTCCCGGCAGAAAATCCACAACAATAAAGGATTGAAATATGAGCGAGCAGACACACGTGGAAACCGCGCACGCGTCTCATGGCTTCATTCGCACGTATATTTTTTCCACCGATCACAAAATGATCGGCAAGCAGTTCTTGATTCTGGGCCTGCTGATGATGATTCTCGGCGGTGCCCTGGCGCTGCTGTTCCGCTGGCAACTGGCCTATCCCGATACGCCTCTGCCGCTCATCGGCGCTTCGCAAAAATTCCTTGAAAGCGGCGAGCCACAGACGTTCATGGATCGCAATTGGCAGGAATGGATGAGCAAGGAGGATGCGGAACAAAACTGGCTCGCGCGCAACATGCCGATGGGCACCGTCACACCTGCGTTTTATAACTCGCTCTTCACGATGCACGCGACCATTATGATCTTTTTCGTGGTCATGCCTATTCTCGTCGGTTGCTTCGGGAATTTCCTTATCCCCTTGATGATCGGCACGCGCGACATGGCCTTTCCCTTGCTGAACATGCTCTCGTTTTGGGTGGCCTTTGTCGCGGGCGTCATCATGATGGTCGGCTTTTTTGTGCCGGGCGGGCACGCCGCAGCCGGCTGGACTTCCTACGCGCCGTTGAGCGCCGACCCGCAATGGACGGGTGTCGATTGGGGGCAAGGGTTGTGGTGTATCAGCCTGATCGTGGTCGGCATTTCCTCGTTGATGGGATCAATTAATTATATCACGACCATCATCAATATGCGGGCACCGGGCATGACTTATTTTCGCCTGCCGCTTGTGCTCTGGTCGCTTTTCATCGTCGCGATTCTGTTGTTGCTCGCGTTGCCGGTGTTGACCTCGGCGCTGGCGATGTTGCTGTTCGATCAATGGGCGGGCACGCATTTCTTTGACGTCGCCGGCGGCGGTGAGCCCTTGTTGTGGCAGCATCTGTTCTGGTTCTTCGGCCATCCGGAGGTTTATGTCCTGATTCTGCCCGCCATGGGGATTGCCTCGGAAATTTTGCCCGTGTTCGCGCGCAAGCCGATCTTCGGGTATCGCGCGATGGTGTATGCGATGATTGCCATCGCGTTTCTCGGCTGGATCGTGTGGGGCCATCACATGTTTCAAAGTGGCATGAATCCCGCCCTGGGCACGACCTTTATGATCTCCACGATGTTCATCGCCGTGCCTTCGGCGATCAAAACGTTCAACTGGCTGGGTACGCTTTGGGGAGGGAACATCCGCTTCACCGTACCTATGCTGTTTGCCATCGCTTTCGTCGCCATGTTTGTGATCGGCGGTTTGAGCGGTATTTACATGGCTTCCACGCCGGTCGATATTTTCATCCACGACACGTACTACATTGTCGCGCATATTCACTACGTCGTCTTTGGCGGCAGCATCATGGGCATCTTCGCCGGGTTGTATTACTGGTTCCCGAAAATGTTCGGCCGCCAAATGAATCAGACTCTCGGCAAGATCCATTTCTGGCTCACGTTCATCGCTTTCAACTTCACCTTCTTCCCCATGCACATTCTCGGCGTGGGTGGCCACATGCGTCGCATCGCCAATCCCATGCAGTATCAATTTTTGCACGATTTGCAATGGATGAACGTTCTGATCACCCATAGCGCGATCCTGTTGGGCTTCGTGCAATTGATCTTCGCTTGGAATTTTATCAACAGCGTCATCCGCGGCAAAAAGGCAGAAGACAATCCCTGGCATGCCAACACGCTAGAATGGGATGCGCCCACGCCGCCGCCACACGGCAATTTCCTGGAGCAGCCCAACGTTTATCGTGGCCCATACGAATACAGCTCACCGGAAGTGGAAGATGACTGGTTGCCGCAATCGCGCCGTTTAGGCGCAATGGCGGGCCGATCGCGTAACGGGCATTGAAAGAAGTATGGATTGAGGGGTGGATTGTTGGAGTGATGGATTGATGGATTACTGGAATGATGATTTCGTCCATCAATCCATCACTCCAGTAATCCAGCAATCCCTCAATCCATCCCGTCATTCTCTTGAGCGCTATATGATGAGAATCGATTCCTCCTCTGTCGCTGTACAAAACCGGCGTGTGGCCAGGATTTTGATTGGTGTATTGGTGTTACTGATTGCGGTCACAATCGTCATCGTGATTCTAAAAAACTGATTTTCCAGAATGATCGAGCCTATCGCAATTGCCGATTTGCCCGTTGATTTAGAAGTGCAGCGAGACGCCGATCTCGATGTTCGTATCAAGCCCAACGGCACCGGCACGCCGCCGATCGTTCCGAATTTGCCCTTCGGCCCGGATGATCACGGCCACGACGGCGAAGCGGAGCCACAAGCGTCGGTAAACAATGCACTGCTTGGCATGCTCTTGTTTCTGGGCACAGATTCAATGTTCTTTGCGGCTTTGATTGGTGCGTTTTTGGTATTTCGTCTGGGCAGTGCGGATTGGCCGCCGCCTGGCCAGCCGCGATTGCCGGTCGCCGTCACGGGAGCCAATACCGTGATTTTGCTCGCCAGCGGTTACACGATGTATCGCGCATGGCGCGCCATCCGCGCCAGCGATCAGGGCGGCATGTTTCGCCACTTGACGCTGACGGCGATTCTGGGCGCGGCGTTCTTAGTCGTGCAAGGCTCCGAATGGGTGCGCCTCGTCGGCTTCGGCTTGACAATGTCTTCCAGCGTGTACGGCTCGGTTTTCTATACTTTGATCGGTTGCCATGCGGTGCACGTACTGGGTGCGATGATCTGGTTGTTCATCGTGTTCGCCCTGGCGCGGCAAGGTCGTTTTACGGCAAAAAACCACGTGGCACTGCAGTTGTGCGGAATGTACTGGTTTCTCGTCGTCGCGTTGTGGCCGATTTTGTATTCCTTGGTTTATTTGCAATGATGTCTTGATCTTGTTTTGCGTCAACTTATACTCATACTCATACTCATACTCATACTCCTACTCCTACTCGCCTTTTGGCATTAAAGAGCGAGTAAGAGTATGAGTAGGAGTAAGTAGAAGTAAGAGTAAAGGCCGAATAACCCCCAATCCATGCGAGAAGAAAATGCTATCGCGAACGTTTCTGATGCTCTTAGCCATCTTGTTCTTGAATGGGATCGCAGCGCACGCCTGCCCGGGTTGCGCGAGCGCTCTGAATGGCGATCTCGGCTTCGGTTTTAATGCGAGCATACTCTTCATGATGGCTATGCCTTTTACCGTAGTCGGTTGCGTGGCTGCGGGCATTGTTTTGTTATATCGCAAAACTTCACAAACGCAGGCATCTCCAAAACGCCAACAACAAAACTCATAAGGAGACGGGAAATTGAGCCAGGTTGCTGCCATGCATCACGCCGTCGAGCCGGCGGAATCGCCCCTCACCCCGGAGAGCTGGGGCAAGCTCGGCATGTGGGTTTTTCTCGCCGGCGATGCAATGTCGTTCGGAGCGCTGTTGGCGGGTTACGGCGCCATTCGCGCGGGCAGTGTGGATTGGCCGGTGCCCTCACATGTGCTCGGCATCACTTTGACGGCAATTATGACTTTCCTGCTCATTTGCAGCAGCGTCACCATGGTCAAGGCCTTATCCGCCCTCAGGCAAGGCGACGCCAAAAGGATGCGCATGTTCCTGCTGCTCACCGTCCTGGGTGGTGCAGCTTTCTTGGGTATGCAGGCGTATGAGTGGATCCATCTCATTCACGGCGGACTGCATTTCACCAGCAATCCGTACGGCAATTATTTGTTCGGTACCACTTTCTTCGCCATCACCGGTTTTCACGGCATGCACGTCACCGGCGGCGTGATCTATCTCAGTATCATCGTACTCAACAGCATGCGCAAGGAATACACTGCTGCGAACTATAATGGTGTGGAAATCGCCGGCTTGTACTGGCACTTCGTCGATCTCGTGTGGATTTTAGTATTCACGTTCGTATATCTCATTTAAGGCCCTTCGCAAATCGATAGTCGTAAATCTTCAATCGCAAATCGTCCAACGCTGAGGAGAAGCTCATGTCCGCGACGCATCAAGAGCCCAATTACATGTACGTATTTTATGCGCTTTCCCTATTGACTGCGGTGGAAATCGGTGTGGTGTTCTTGCCCATCAGCAAATTGATCATTGCCGTCATGCTGATTGTCCTGGCGTTGGCGAAAGCGGCGTTGGTGGCGATGTACTTCATGCATCTCAAATTCGAAAAGCGCACGCTCGGCATCATCGCGCTCACGCCGTTGATTTTGTGCACGTTGCTGATTATCGCCTTGCTGCCCGATCTCACCGCCGCGCCGCATAAATCTACGCTCAAAACCACGGCTGAGGCGGAGCAAGTGCAAGAACAATCAGTGACGGAGTAGTTGTGAATCGTAGAAGGTGGATCGTGGATGATTGTCGAAGACAGGCGATTGAGGTCACAATCAACTATCCACCAGTAACGATCTACACACAATAAGAAATGCGCATCACCCGAACTAGCAACAACCCCTGGCTCTACCGATTCGCCGTTCTCGTCGTTGGAGCCACGTTTGTTTTGATCTTTGCCGGCGGATTGGTCACCAGCACCGATTCCGGCCTGGCCGTGCCCGATTGGCCAACGACGTACGGCCATTTCATGTTTTCTTTCCCGCTCTCGCAAATGGTGGGAGGTATTTTTTATGAGCACGGCCATCGCATGGTTGCCAGTATCGTCGGCATGTTGATGGTCGTGCTCGCCGTTTGGCTATGGCTCAAAGAGCCGCGGCGCTGGTTGAGACGCCTGGCGTGGCTGGCATTACTCGTCGTCATTCTGCAAGGCATTCTGGGCGGATTGACGGTGCTGTTCTTATTGCCCGCACCAATCTCCGTGAGTCATGGCACGTTGGCGCAATCTTTTTTTTGCTTGACGATTTGCCTGGCGGTCTTCACATCTCCATCATGGCGACGGCCACGTACGAAGATAGAGGATCTGTGTCGGCCCTCATTGCGGGCATTGACCGCGGTTACGACGGGGCTAATTTTCTTTCAACTCATCATCGGCGCCATCATGCGCCATAGCAAGGCCGGCTTGGCGATTCCGGATTTTCCACTAGCGCTCGGTAAAATTATCCCGCCCTTCGATTCCTTCGGCATCGCGATTCATTTTGCCCACCGCGTGGGTGCGCTCGTGGTCGCCTTTTTTAGTGCTTGGACAGTAACGCGGATTTTCCGATATTATCGTGACGCGCCGCTTCTATACCGGCCGGCTTTGTTGTTGGTGTTTGGGATTCTTACGCAGTTTACTTTAGGCGCTTTCACGATCTGGACACAAAAAGCGGTCCTGATTACGACGGCACATGTCGCCACCGGAGCGTTGATTTTGGGAACGAGCTTGGTCCTGGCGCTGAGGAGTTATCAAGTTTCCTCGTCACTCTTTATCTTCACGCATGCGCGAGAACCATTGGCCGAAGCTGTACAGTCAGCGAGATAACATACTGCCATGCCAAATTGGGGAAAATTTGTTCCATCAGATTTTGAATATGATTTTGATCGTGATGAACTTGCTGAACATGACGTGATCTTTGATGAAGAATCAAAAATCCAAAACCCTATCTGACGATCAAATTGATAAAATCGTTATTGCGCAAGCAGATGATGATTCTGCTTGGGAAAAGCCGATTCGCGTCAGAAAGTCCAAACGAACTTCCGTACCGGTTTCTCCTGTGTTGGCGGCACGAGCGGCTTTCTTTGCACGTTTGCATCGTGAGGCGAGCACGGAAAAATGGATTATGCGGATTCTTGAAGAGCGCCTTAGATTTGAAGAAGCGGCCTTTGCCGGCTTGAAACGTGATCTGAAGGCGACTCAGAAGAATAAGAAGAATACAAGAGCACAGGCTGAACGTTGATGAAGCTCTCCAAGCTTGCAGATTATCTCTCCCTCACCAAGCCGCGCGTAACGCTGATGGTGCTGATCACCATGATCTTCGGCTTTTATCTAGGCGCGCGCGGCGCAGTGGATTGGATGCTGCTGTTCTGCGCCGTGGCTGGAACAGCCATGGTCGCCGGCGGCACGAGCGCGCTCAACCAGTATCTCGAGCGCGACCTCGACGCCAAAATGCTGCGCACGAAACATCGCCCTTTGCCCACCGGAAGAATTCCGCCCAACAACGCTCTTGCCTTTGGCGTGTTCATCTCGAGTGCAGGACTTCTGCTCCTGGCCTGGCGCGTCAATCTGGTCACGGCATTGCTGGCCGGATTCACGCTGACGACTTATGTTTTTCTCTACACCCCGCTCAAGCAAAAAAGCCACCTCTCGACCCTTGTCGGCGCAATTCCCGGTGCGCTCCCGCCCATGGGCGGCTGGACTGCGGCGCGCGGTGAGATTGGCATTGAAGCATGGGTTTTGTTCGCGATTCTTTTTTTGTGGCAGCTTCCCCATTTTCTCGCCATCGCCTGGATGTATCGCGAAGATTACGCGCGCGGCGGCTTCCCCATGCTGCCGGTGATCGACCCCGAAGGCCGCAGCACCGGCCGGCAAATTGTGAGCAACTGCCTGGCCTTGTTGCCGGTCAGCCTGTTGCCATCGCTGCTGGGCATCTCTGGAAAAGCGTATTTCTTTGGTGCCTTGGTTTTGGGCTTGCTCTTCTTTGCTTGCGGGGTTGCTGTGCATTTTCAGCGCAGCAATCGTTCTGCACGGCGCTTGATGCGCGCCTCGTTGATCTATCTGCCGGCGTTGTTCGTGTTAATGGCTTTGGATAAATCAGCGTTTTAGGAAAAATTTTACGGCGAATTCAACAATGAAAGCTGATGGGACAAATGGATCGAACCCATGAAGTATCCAGAAGCCCGCTTCATCCGTTCAATCCGTGAATAAAATGACGTGAAGAAGAAGCACTCAAATGGGAGGTTTGAAAAAATGGGAATTTCCTTCGTTTCGGTTAAAGTCGCCAATCCTGCAGATCCTGCGCGATCGCTGGAAGAAAACTTCATGGTGGATTCGGGCGCCGTTTACTCGGTGGTCCCTCGACAGCATCTGCAGCAAATCGGTATTACGCCGCATTCTGTGCGCTCTTTCATTCTCGCAAATGGGGAGCAGATTGATCGCGAAGTGGGTTCCGCCATCTTCGAGTATCAAGGCCGTCGCGGCGATTCTTTGGTGATTTTCGGTGAAGAGGGAGACAGCCCACTACTGGGCGCCACCACGTTGGAAGGTTTCGGCTTGGTTCTGGACCCCTTCCGTCGCGAGTTGAGACCGATGCCGATGGTGTTACATTAGCGGCACAAATGATGAAAGAAAAATATACTCCACGGCTTTTATGGGGTCTGTTGGTTTTTGCTTTGTTGGCCTTGGCCGCTGTTTCCCTCCGGTTTAGGCTCGCTCAGCGCCCCGAGCCATTGACTATACTTGGTGCCGTGCCTGATTTCTCCTTCACCGAGCGCAACGGTCAATCTTTCGGGCTCGAACAATTGCGCGGCCACGTGTGGATAGCCGATTTCATTTTCACCAATTGTGGCGGCACCTGTCCGATCATGACGACACACATGACCGAGCTGCAATCCGCTTTGGATAAAGCAGAATTTTCCCAAGTGAAATTGGTTTCCTTCACGGTCGACCCGGCGCGCGATACACCGGAAGTTTTGCGCCGTTTTGCCGACGGCTACGGCGCCGCGAAGGACCGGTGGTTTTTTGTGACCGGTCCCGGCAGCGAAATGCAAAAACTTGCCAAAGAAGGATTTATGCTGGCAGCAGCGGCGAGCGGCGGCAACCCCGACGAAGACATTATTCACAGCAATCGCTTCGTTCTGGTGGACGCGGGAGGGCGTATTCGCAAATACTATCTCGGCACCGAGCCCGGTGTTGCGCAACAAATCATTCAAGACCTCAAGAACCTGCTCGCTGAGGCGCGGTCGTGATCCCCGTTTCTGCGCTTCCCCATCTCAACGCCACGCTCAACGCCGCCAGTGGCATCTTTCTGTTGCTCGGCTATCGATTTATCCGGCGCAAACGCATCAAACAGCATAAAGCCTGCATGCTTTCCGCGGTCGCGGCCTCGTTATTATTTTTCACGAGCTACATCATCTACCACTACAACGTCGGCTCGAAGCCCTTCCAGGGCCAGGGCTTTGTTCGTACCCTTTACTTTGTCATTCTCGTTTCCCACACCGTGCTGGCCGTAGTCAATGTGCCGATCGTAATCGTGACGCTCACGCGCGCGTTCAAGGAGAAATTCGACCAGCACGCCCGCCTCGCTTCCCGCTGGACGTTCCCACTGTGGATGTATGTATCCATCACCGGCGTCATCGTATATCTCATGCTTTATCAGTTGCGCTGGTAAGGGGTAGTATGAACGATGCCAGGCTAGACCATCTGATTCCTGCCTAAATATCAAATGAGTCCTCCCTCGGGGCAATCTTAACCTGCAGAGTACGCGCCCTACCAGCAGACAATGACATTGCCATGGTCTGGAATCCAAACCGGACGGAGCACTTTCAAGCTTGCGGGGCATTTTATCCAAATAGATCGGCATTCTTGTGGCGAGAATACAAAGCCAGCCCGAGCATGACCAGAACGAACACCAAGGTTACGTCGAAGTCAAACGCGGCGGGAGAAGGATTCACGTTTACACTATTATGCGCTGAGTATAAACCGTGCCGCAGCGCCGACATCCCATAGGTGAGCGGATTGATCGCGATCAACCACTTGAGCGGAGCAGGTGTTCCGGCAGCCGGAAAGAATGCGCCGGAGAGCAGCCACATGGGAATAAGAAAAACATTCATGACGACGTGGAACCCTTGCGTGGAATCCATACGCCAGGCAAGAGCAAAGCCGAGAGAGGTTAGCGCGAGTGCCAGCATCGCTAAAACGGCGAGTGTAGCAAAGAAGCTGTTGATGGAAAAATGAATGCCGATCGCCGGCGCCAGCAGCAAAAACACAACGGCTTGCAGCAGCGCCAAAGTGGCTCCACCCAGTACTTTGCCGAAAACGAGAACAGCGGGAGGAACGGGGGCAACGAGCACCGCCTGCAAAAAACCCTCACGCCGGTCTTCGATCACGGAGATGTTGCTGAAAATCGAGCTGAAAAGCAGAATCAGAAGCAGCGTCCCGGGGAAGAAGTATTCGATATAGTCAACGTGCGCAGGCATGCCTGCCGGTCGAAAAGAAGGCTTGAAGCCGGCGCCGAGCAGCAGCCAAAGCAGCAGCGGCTGCCCCAATGCGCCGAAAATGCGGCTGCGCTGGCGCACGAAACGTTTGATCTCACGTTGCCATAAGGTGGCGATGGGAAGAAACAGATAAGATACCATTTTTCGGCGGCCCGATATTTGGGCGATTAGGCAAAGGAACTCAGAATAGAATTCCAAAAGATTACACACGGATCAAAAACTCACCCAGATCGAAGGCTTTTTCCGTGTGCGTTTTTGATCCGTGTGCTGCTGTTTTCAGCATGACTGAAAAGCAGAGAAGGCAATAAGAAGTTCATTCATATGTGAGAGACTGGGAAATCTGCAAAACCGTGGGGCTCAGCATCAATCATGCTTATCCTCAGACCAAAACTTATGTCCGGTCTCCTTGATGAACACATCCTCCAAAGTTGGTTTGCTCACCGAAATGGATTCTATCAAAGGTGCATAGAGGTCGTTCAACTTCGGCACGAGCTCATAGCCATTCGCTTGCTCGATACGGATCATACCTTCCACCAAAGCGGATTTGATTCGCAAAAGAGCATATAACTGCTTGCGGAATTCGGCGGGCTCAGCAGATTTCACCCAGATCACTTCGCCGCCGATGCGCGCTTTCAATTCACTCGGTGAGCCTAATGCGACGAGCCGGCCCTGATCAAGAATCGCAAGCCGCTCACAACTTTCCGCTTCTTCCAATAAGTGTGTGGTAAGCAGGATCGTGGTGCTTTCTGTTGTCCGCAAGGACTCTAAGATTTGCCAGAAATCTCGCCGCGCGCCGGGATCCAGGCCGGTGCTGGGTTCGTCAAGCAATAAGATCGGAGGCCGCGATAACAGCACCTTCGCCAATTCGACGCGGCGGCGCAAGCCACCGGACAATTTCTCAGCCAAATCATGGCGGCGTTCGCTCAAATCGAAATCCTGCAATGCGGCGTCGATGCGCTGCAGCAAGTCGTCACCGCGCAAGCCCCACAGGTGGCCGTGATGTTTCAAATTTTCAAATACGGTGAGTTTGACATCCAGGCTGGGTGATTGAAACACGACGCCAACCTTAGCACGCACGTGCCGGGCTGCCCGTGCGCAATCGTATCCCAAGACCTTTGCGCGTCCTTGTTGAGGAGGAAAAAGTGTGGAAAGAATACGAAAGAGCGTGGTTTTGCCGCTGCCGTTGGGGCCGAGAATGCCAAAGACTTCCCCGGCAGAGACAGAAAAACCCACCTCTTGGAGAGCTGGGCGCTCGCCGTAGAAGTGGGTTAAATTTTCGATGACAATCGCAGGCTGCACGTCAATTTTGAAAAGAATATGGGCAAAACGATTGGGTCAAAATCACTCTACACTTCTGAACCCGACCTTGCTCAAAAAAAGAACGATCAATTTGCGGCTGCGGGAAAAGCAAAATTCAGCGTAGCGGCTTGTCCGGCAGCGACCGTCACCTGCGCCGTTTTTGTCCCTAACTTTTCCTGCCAGAACTCCACCGTGTAGGTGCCGGGTGGGACGTCCGCCAGCTTATAGGCGCCATTGGCATCGGTAATTACATAATACGGATGATCGACCACGAGAATACTTGCACTCATCCAGCCATGTACATCGCATTTCGCCGTCACCAGTTCCGGCTGCGCAAAGGTCGTAGTCATTTCTTTCTTGAATTGCGGTTGCGATTTGTTGAACGCCGGGTTCTTCTGGCTGTACGTGTGAATGTTGTGCAGAATACCGTCGGGATTCAGAATCTTTAACGTGGCATTGACCGGCACCAGCGACACGTGCGGCGAATACATGCATCCCTTTTGATCCAATACAAAAGACGTGCCCAGTGTTTCCAAGCCCTTCCCGGATTTAATGCCCTTGATGCTCACGACGACATTCTTGACGCCGCCGCTTGCGCCCACGACCAGGCTCTCATCCATGTGCTCGACTTTGCCGCATACTTGGGTGTCTTTCGTAACCGCCAGTTTTTTGGGTGCCGCCGCTTTGCCGGCATAAGTGACGGTTCCCGCAATCGATCCACCGTTTGCCACCTTGGTCGCGGCATACCCCGCAGTTTGCGAAGCAGACGCACTATTATCGGATGCATTTTTCTTGTTTTCTTCGCCACCGTTGTGGTTCGTCATCAACAGGGCGGTGGTTGCCGCCAAGAACCAGGAAAGAACTGCCTGCATTGCTACACCTCCATAGAACTGAATGACTGATCCTATCAGGTTGATTGAGGCCAGATGCATGAGATTGTATCTCGTGCCAAAGACGTTAACAATCCCGCCCAATAATGTCAAGCATAAATTTGAAAGCCCAGCTCCAGCAATGAGGCACCGAGATGAAGCTGGCTCTGATGCAATTGAACTCTATAATTGCCAAATTCGCGGCGCGGAGGATAACTGCGCCGTAAATCGTCGAAGTGCCGGCCGCGATGTTCGTCACCCCAATCGCTGCGGTAAAGCCCATCACGCAATGCCTGGTCGTCCGCAGCGAGGTTGTAAGCCTGCCGTACAATTCCATGGAGAACTTCAGCCGCCCTGTCATGCCTGCGGTCTGATTCGATGACCGGCTGCGCCGGAGCAGGCAGACACGACGTGGCGTCCCACGTCGGAGGCACGCCCAGAAACCGGCACAACGCTACATAGATTTGCAGCGTGCCCTGGAGTTTCCCGTCAAACGAGTAACCGGCAATATGCGGCGTTGCCACATTTACACGGCGCAATAATTCGAGATCAGGACACGGCTCGTGTTCCCAAACGTCCAAAATCGCGCCGGACAAGTGCTGCGCTTGCAAGACTTTCTTCAAGGCCTGATTGTCGACAACGGCGCCGCGTGCGGTGTTGATCAGGATGCTGCCGCGTTTCATGGCGCGCAGGCGCGTTTCATCAAAAAGATGAAAGGTGGGGTCGGAGCCGTCGTGGAGGAGCGGCGTGTGCACCGTTACCATGTCCGCCGGCATGAGCTCGTCCAGCGAACAAAAATCCCACGGCGGCACACTTCGTTCTGACCGGATTTTTCTTGCCAAGGGCGGATCATCAACCAATACCTGCAGGCCCAGAGCTCGGGCTTTCTGAATGACCAGGCTGCCAACGTGACCGGCACCTACGACACCGAGAATTTTTCCTGGCAAGTCAATTCTGCAAGATACTGCCCAATGCAATAAAGCCGCAGTCACATATTCGGCGACGGAATTGGCATTGGAGCCAACGGCGCTCGCGAAGGCAATGTTATGTGCCTGCAGATAATTCAAATCGATGTGATCGATCCCGATCGTCGCCGTGCCGAGGAAGCGCACCGCCGTTCCGCGCAGCAGTCCAGCATTCACAGCCGTTATCGAGCGCACCAACAGTACCTCGACGTCACGCAAAACTTCGCTTTTAATGGCGCGACCGGGCAGGACTTGCACTTCGCCTAAAGTGCCAAAAGCTTCCTGGGCAAATGGTATATTTTCGTCAGCAAGAATTTTTAGCACGACAAGCAGCGCAATGAATTTGTAAAAGCAGGGAGTAAGGAGAGGTTACACGTTACACGTCGGCACGCAACGTGTAACGTGTGTGGATGCCGGCCTGTGGCCTCCTCATGCAACTGCGAGGAAAATGAATTCGGATCATGACAGAGAGCCTGGCCCGGGCGAAGAGCCTGCGCTAATTAGTAACGCCCGCCACTTCTGCGCCGATCACCATAGCCGCCGCCGCTGCTGCGACCGCCGCTGCTCCGGCCGCCGCTGCGCCCACCCCCGCCGCCGCCGCCCGTTCTTTCACGACGCGGCCGCGCCTCATTGACGATGAGAGAACGGCCTTGCAGTTCTTTGCCGTTCATTTCGCGCATGGCCGTAGCGGCATGCGCTTTGGCAGGCATCTCCACGAAGGCAAAACCGCGCGACTCGCCTGTGAACTTGTCCTTGATCAACGTCACGGAAGCGACTTCCCCGTACGCGGCGAAAGCGTCCCGCAATTCGTCTTCAGTCACCGCATGCGCAAGATTCCCCACGTAAATGTTCATGGGTGCATCTCCTTTGAAAATAATTTGTTTCCACTCACTTCCGGCCGTGAGCCGGAGCAGCGGAGGGCCCGCGTTTCTGTTTTGCCTCGCGATTTCTCAGGTGGAGCGTCAACGAAGAAGATCGGGACGAAGGAAAAGCGGGATGAATTGAATGATATGATAGATCGACCAAAGCACAATATCAGACTGCCTGACCGATCGCAAGGTTGTAGCCTCAATCTGTTTTGATAATGCCAGGATCACTCCAGTTGGGAGTGTCGACAATTTCAACCAAAGCACCAGCTTCATCCGTGATCCGCACTGGAACTTCATAAGCAGCTTGCCGCATCATGCACAGGCCACGCCGCGGCTCGCAATAATAATACAAGAGCTCGAGCCGGAACGCGGCTTCCGCCGCCAGAGGCTGCACGCGCAGGGGCACCGGGATTTCAGTCCCCGAAGAGGTCAAGGTCAGCGCAGCAGACAAAAAAATCAGTGCTTCGTTCCGGCTGCTCACCACGATCTGCACGGGCGAGCCTTCGTTCAATTCAGCGCCCTCGGGTAAGAGGATTTTCACACGTATCTCCGCCGCACCTGGGGCCAAGGTTTGCTGTGCCAATTTCATGACGGCCGTGTGCTTCGACACCAATCGTTCGGCGGCATGCACCGCTTGCGGCTTGAGGCGCAAAGTGCCGGCTTCAAGATGATGCAAATCGACCACGCGGATCGCGTGATTGTTGGTGTCCGCCACGTACATTTTGCTGTTGAGGATCGCCAGGCCGGAAGGTTCCGAAAAACGGGCCAGGGCGCCGTCCTCATGGCCGGATCGCCCGTCGCCGAGCAACGTCTTGCAGGTGCGCAGGTTGGGATCGATTACTTTGATCTTGTGATTGTAGGTGTCGGCGAGATAGAGTTTTCCGTCGTGAAACAGCACGCCCAAAGGATGCTGCAGGCGGACATTCTCCATGGTTCCGTCGTGATCGCCGTATTGAAACAGATCGCCGCCCACCACTGTGCCGACACGCTCGCTGCGCAAGTCGATTTGGCGAACGCTGGAGATCTCGCTGTCGGCAATGAACAAGCGCGTGAGCTCGCCGCCGATGACCTCACCGGTAATGCCACTAGGCTGCGCAAAAGCCGCTTGCAGACGCTCGCCATCGCGCCGCGCTTCGTGCCCCGTGCCAGCAAAAGGCTCCACGCGGTTGGTCCTCAAGTCGATCGACCAGATTTGATGAGGCCCGGCCATGGCAAGGTAGCCGATGTTGCCATGAATGAAGATATCCCAGGGCGAATTGAGCGGCGTTTTCAAGCCGGGGCCACCGCGTTGCACGTAACTGCCTTGCTCACCCGTGCCGGCAATCGTGGTCACACTGCGCGCGCCAAAATCGACGCGGCGCAGCAGGTGATTTTCTGTATCGCACACGATCAAGTCTTCGCCGTGAAGAGCCATGCCTTGCGGGCGACGCAATTGCGCCGTTTCAAAGTCGCCGTCGTCGTCGCCGTCCACGCCGGAGCCAATGATCTCTTTCAGAGTGCCATCTGGGGCGCACACGAGCAGGCGATCATGATTGGAATCAGCGATGATGAGCCGCCTGTTCTTAGGATCGGCAACAACCTTGCCGGGGAAGTGCAAAAGCGATTCAGGCCACTCCCTCGCTTCGGGCTTCGCGGCGAGCGGCGTCTTGTCCAGCTTACCTTCTTGCGCGAAGATAGCCAGAGTTTCTGAGACGTAATGGTCGACGATTTCGCGATTACCTTCACCGGAGAACACGCCGAGCAGATAGCCTTCGGGGTCGATCAAGACCAACGTTGGCCAGGCACGTACGGTGTAAGCCTGCCAGACCGCGAAGTCGGAATCGACCACCACCGGATGCTCGACCCCCAGCCGCTGTACGGCTTGCCGGATGCTGGCGGTCTCTTTTTCGTGCGTGAATTTTGCGGAATGTACACCGATCACCACCATCGACTGGCCGGCGTACTTTTTCTTAAAATACTTCAAATCCGGTATGACATGCATGCAATTGATGCAGCAGAAGGTCCAGAAGTCGAGCAGCACCACTTTGCCGCGCATTTCCGCCAACTGGAGTGGCCGCGGTGTATTCAACCACTCCAAGCCCGCGGGAAAGTCGGGTGCTTTGATTTTGTGCTTGGTGCGCACTTCGCGGATTTTTTCTTGAATCTGCGTTCTCAGCGCCAAACGGTCGGCATCTGTTCTTATCGGTGTCATGTTTTATTTATGGCAGAGTATGATTTTTCTGAGAGCGCTCGTTCGACCTTGCGTGCAGAGGTATTCCGCAGGAGTCAAGAAGCAGCAAAAGATAATAGGCAATGCGCGATTGAGATACAAGAGGTATTTTGGATGAAAAATACTCCGCAAGGGCCAAAATACCAAAATGAAACGTCGCAATTTGTTCTTGAAAACAATATGTTGTGTAGATAAGGTAAAACAGGTTTTGGAATAACCGTTCAAATTTATGTTCTAATTTTCTTGATCTTACAGGAGAAAAAATGCCTGCAAACGTTGCGCTCATCACGGGAGGAGCGCGCGGTATCGGCCGGGCCATCGCTCTGGCGCTAGCCGGACGAGGTTGGAATGTCGCGATCGGTTATCGTAACAGCCGTAAGGAAGCCGAAGAAACACTGCAGGGAATTTCTGGACTGGGCGTGGCGGGCCGCGCCGATCGTTGCGACATATCCGATGCGCGAGCGGCTACGAGCTGGGCTCGTGCCGTTGAAGCTGAATGGGGCCGTATCGATGCGCTGATCAATGGGGCGGGACAGTATCATCGCGTGCACCTTTTCGATGAATCGGAGGAAGGATGGCACGAGATGTTCGATCACAATTTGCATCCGATCTTCTATCTGGCACGTGCGGTCGCTCCGGGAATGAAAGCACGGCGATGGGGGCGCATCATCAATTTCAGTATGGCGCGCTCGGACCAAATGATCGGCCAGCCGTTCGTCACCGCGCACTATATTGCCAAAGCCGGGGTTCTGATATTGACGCGCACGCTCGCCAAAATACTGGCGCCCGACGGCATCACCGCCAATTGCATTTCGCCGGGGTTCATCGATTCGGGCGCGAAGGTTCTTGCAGGCGGCATGCCGGCGGAAGAATTGCAGAAGCTGGAGAAAAATATCCCGGCGGGATATATTGGCTCGGTCGAGGATGTCGTTTCAACTTGTTGCTTTTTGCTTTCAGAAGAAGCACGATACATTAATGGTGCGAATATACAGATCAGCGGAGGGTGGGGGGTGTGAGGTGAGGGGATCAGTGATCAGTAATCAGTGATCAGTGATCAGTTCTTCGGTCATACTGATTTGAACACCGTTCTTTGTCAACAATTGGACGTATGCGTGGCTGCAATACTGAAGGCCGCGATCGGAATGATGAATGAGCTCCAGCGGCCCTGATAACGCTCCCAAAGCCATTTGTAACGCCCATAGGCTGCCTTCTAGCGACAGGCTCCGGCTGACATCATAACCGACAATCTTGCGCGAATAAGCGTCGGTGACCAAAGCCAGATAACAGAAACCCTCAAGTGTTTCCAGATAAGTGATGTCAGACACGTATACCTGATTCGGCCTGGTGTTTTCTAAGCCCCGAATCAAGTTGCGATACCTGTTCAAGCGATGCCGCGAATCGGTCGTCTGGCGCGCGTTCCGGCGTCGACGAATCAATAAGTTACGGGTACGCAGCAGCTCAAACAAACGGTCACGGCCAACCATAATGCCCTCATCCTTCAGACGTTCATTCAGCATGCGGTGCAGTTTGCGTGTTCCCACCCGCGGCTGGCGGTGGCGAATGTGTTGGATTTCATCGATGATCCGTTGATCCCACAGATCCAGCTGCAAGCTTTGTTTCACCAGTTTATGATAAGCTTGCCGCGTGTACTCAAAAAATGCGCACAAACGCGACAACGAATATTTTAAGCCTTGCTCTTTGGCTTTGAGGAGCGCGCGTTTGACACTGTCGAACCAAAAGTTTTTTTTACATCGATCTGATAATGCGCTTCCACGCTCTCCATCAAGCATTCATACATGAGTAGCCGCAGATGCGCCTGGGCCAGTGCCGATTCCAGTTCTTGATTTTTGCGCTGCAGCTCTTTGAATTTGTCTTTTTCGTCTTTCATCTCGATACGCACGACCTTTTCAATCAAGTGACCTTTGCCCAATTTCCGCAGCCAATTGTAAAGCGTCAGGGCACCGTGAATATCGTAAATTCGTTTGGCTTGTGAAATACAAAATTTGCCCGCTTCAATCTCAGACACAACCTTTTGCTTGAAAGCAAGGCTGTAGCGTTTTTGAGGCCCAGGCTCTGACATAACGAAACCTCCTGATATGGGTTCAAAATCTG
>JBOHQX010000202.1:0-39154 GCA_050732395.1 bacterium | reverse complement strand
GCATAAATTTAAAATTCTAAATTGAAAATTTGCAATTTAAAATTTCTTCACGCATACAAATAAAATCCCTGCCCCGACTTCTTGCCGAAATGGCCCGCGGCCACCATTTTGCGCAACAACGGACATGGCCGGTATTTGTCATCGCCCAGTTGCCGGTGCAGCACTTCCATAATGTGCAAACACACATCGAGGCCGATAAAATCCGCCAAGGCCAACGGCCCCATCGGGTGGTTCATGCCGAGCTTCATCACTTCATCAATGGCCTCGGGCGTGGCCACGCCTTCCATCACGCAAAAAATCGCTTCGTTGATCATCGGCATGAGCACGCGATTGGATACGAAACCGGGATAATCATTCACCGCCACCGGCGTTTTGCCCAGCTTTTCGCTCAATGCCATGACGGTATGATAAGTTTCCTCATCCGTGGCCAGGCCGCGGATCACCTCCACGAGCTTCATCACGGGCACCGGATTGAAGAAATGCATGCCGATACATTTTTCCGGCCGTTGGGTGACGGCGGCAATTGTGGTGATTGAAATGGACGAAGTATTACTGGCAAATATCGACGCCGGCGCACAGATTCTATCCAGTTCGGCAAAAACTCTCTTCTTAAGGCTTTCTTCCTCAGGAATGGCTTCGATCACGAATTGCACCTCTTTGCATGCCTGAAGCGAGCCCGCCGTCGTGATTTGGCCAAGCGTTCTCGCGACTTCCTCGTGTGCCATCTGCCCTTTACGCGCCTGACGCTCGAGATTGGATCTGATCGCCGCCAGCGCCCGGGCGAGAAACTCCTCTTTGACGTCCACCAAAGTAACGGAATAACCATGCTGCGCAAACACGTGCGCAATACCGTTGCCCATGGTGCCAGCACCGATCACGCCGATGCGTTGCATCTTTAGATGGCCTCACTTTTATTCATGGATGAGAGTAACCCATGAGGAATTTAGGTTTACTTTCTGCATGGCTCAGGTGGTGTGTGTTTTATCGACTCAAAAGAAAACAGTCTCACACCTGGCGCTTCAAGCCATATTCTCCACGATCATGACCGAGGCCTCTCCACCCCCGATGCAAATAGCAGCCATGCCGTATTTTTTTTGGTAGTGCTGCAAGGCGTGAATCAACGTTACCAGAATGCGGCAACCGCTTGCACCGATGGGATGGCCAAGCGCAACTGCTCCGCCATGCACGTTCAATTTCTCCAGCGGGATTTTAAGCCGCTGCTGTGCCGCCAGCGTGACCACGGCAAAAGCCTCGTTGATTTCGAACAGATCGATTTGATCGAGCGCAAATCCGGAGGTGCTCAAGATTTTTTCAATGGCATCAATCGGTGCCGTGGTGAACCACTCCGGCTTCTTCGCGGCTGAGGCCTGGGCTCGAACTTTGACCTGCGCCTTGACGCCAAGCTGGTCAGCCACCGTTCTCGCCATCACCACCACCGCCGCCGCGCCGTCATTGATTTTGGAAGCGTTCGCGGCCGTCACCGTTCCTTTCTGATCAAAGGCCGGGCGAAGCGCCGCAATTTTTTCAAAATTTGCTTTCTTGGGTTCTTCGTCTTCTTTGATTACAACCGCCTCCCCCTTCTTTTGCGCCAGCGGCACAGACATGATTTCTTTGGCCAACATGCCATTTTCTTGCGCGGCCTGTGCTCGCCTGTAACTCATCATCGCAAATTCGTCCTGCGCACCGCGCGGAATATTGCATTCACGCGCGCACAATTCCGCGGCATTACCCATATGAAAATCATTGTAAACATCCCACAAGCCGTCCTTGATCATGCTGTCGATCAATTCACCGTGGCCGAGCCGATAACCGTCGCGCGCTTTGTTGAGCAAATACGGCGCATTGCTCATGCTTTCCATGCCACCTGCGACAATCACGTCGGCATCACCGAGCATGATCGCTTGGGCCGCGAGCATCACTGCCTTCAGTCCCGAGCCACAGACCTTGTTGATCGTCATACAGGTGACTTCGACTGGCAATCCGGCCTTAATGGCCGCTTGTCGCGCGGGTGCCTGCCCAACTCCTGCGGGCAATACACAACCCATGATCACTTCATCCACGTTTTTCGGATCGAGGCCCGCCCGCTGCACCGCTTCTTTCACCACGAGGGCTCCCAATTGCGTGGCGGACAAAGAAGCCAGCACGCCTTGAAAAGCGCCGATCGGAGTGCGGCAGGCACCGGCAATCACGACTTCACGAAAAGAGGCTGGCATATGACTAGGCTCCCTTAGAATTTTTCCTGACTTTTGCGGTCTTGTGCCCCACCCAAATTTGCAGACAAGCTGCAAATCACACACCCTTTGCAGTGCTCACTTTGACCGGCTCAACCTTCCATTTTTCTTCAACTTTCCTCAAGTATCCTGCCTGGACACGTGGTGCGTGCTCGAACACGAGCAGCCAATTCTCTTCAAATGCTTGCTGCAGAATTTGTGGCTTGGTTTCCATGGTCAGCTTGGGATATAAATCGTAGCCCATCACATAGAGCGTTTTGAGATGCGAAGTCGTAGGCACGAGATCGGCCAGGAAGGCGGCCGTTTTGCCGGCGCTTTTGACCTTGACAATCGTATGGTAGAGGGTGTGCCCCGGTGTGATCACGCTTTCAATTCCGGCCAAAACTTCGCTACTGCCGTCGAGCAACTGAAGCTGGCCACCCCTTTCCAATGCCTCCCAATTCCATTTGATGTAACTCGCGCGACTGCGATCGTCGGGATTGTTGGCGACTTCGTACTCTCCGCGCTGGGCGTAATAGGCCGCATTTGGAAAAGTCGGCACGATTTCTCCGCCGGTATGGCGCCGCGTGTTCCATCCGATGTGATCGAAATGCAGGTGCGACATGAGCACGTGCGTGATATCCTTCGGCTGCACATTTAAAGACTCAAGCTGATCGAGCAAAGTTTTCTCACGTTGCACGTTATAGATGCTGGCGAATTTCTCGTCGAATTTGTCGCCAATGCCGGTGTCGATCAGAACTTTTTCCGCGCCGCGGATGATCAGCAAACAATTCAATCCCATCAGGATGCGATTTTTTTCATCTGGAGGATCGGTTTTCTCCCACAACACGCGCGGCACCACGCCGAACATGGCGCCGCCGTCGAGGCGGAAGAGGCCGTCGGAAAGGATGAAGAGGTGGAGGTCGCCAAAATGCATGGAAGTTCTATCCGTTAGATTTTCAAGAGCCGGACTTGGCTACTTTTCTGACTCACGCGATACGAGCCCCGACAGAATGCTGGAAAGCTGAGCCTCTCAACTGGCATCGCGGCGCGGAGGAACAACATTCCTCAACTAAACTTCCTTCAACACTTCCCGCGAAACCACCAGCCGCTGCACTTCGCTCGTGCCTTCGCCGATTTCCGTTAATTTGGCGTCGCGCCAATAGCGCTCGAGCGGGTAGTCCATGATATAACCGTAGCCGCCGAAAACTTGAATCGCCTTGTTGCAGGCGCGCATGGCCATTTCGCTGGCGAACAATTTCGCCATGGCCGCTTCTTTGACGAAAGGTCTGCCTTCATCTTTCAATTGCGCCGCATGATGCACCATCAGGCGCGCCGCGTGAATTTCGGTCGCCATATCGGCCAGATACCAGCGAATCGCTTGAAACTCCCCGATGGGTTGGCCAAAGGCTTTGCGTTCCTTGGAATAAGCGGCCGCCTTGTCCAGGGCGGCTTGCGCCAGGCCTACGGCCATGGCGCCGATGCCAATGCGCCCACCGTCGAGAATGAGCATCGCATATTTGAACCCGGCATTTTCTTCGCCCAGCAAATTCTTTGCAGGCACGCGGCAATCCTCGAATGCAACCTGGCGCGTGTCGCTGGCGCGCAGACCAAGCTTGTTTTCCTTCTTGCCGATGATCACACCGGGAAAATCACGCTCGACGATCAGGGCGCTGATACCGCGGCTCCTGGCTTCGGGAGCGGTCTTCGCAAAGACGACGTACGTTCCGGCGTAACCGCCGTTGGTGACGTACATCTTGCTGCCGTTCAAAATATATTCATTTCCCTTCTTTATGGCAGTCGTCGACAATGCCCCCGCGTCGGAGCCGCTGTGAGGTTCGGTCAAGCAAAAGGACCCGAATTTCTTACCGCTCAACAAATCGGGCAAGTATTTTTGCTTTTGCTCCTCATCACCGAACATCGATATCGGCGCTGCACACAATGAGCAGTGCGCCGCCACGGAAAGCGTGGTCGAACCGCACGCTTGCGCGATCTCTTCTATCATCAATGCGAATGAAACCGTATCGAGGTCGCCGCCGCCGTATTTCGATGGAAATGGGATGCCCAGGAAGCCGAGCTCGCCCATTTTGTGCAGATTTTCGGCGGGGAATTCCATAGTAACATCTATCTGTGCGGCTAAAGGCGCGAGCTCCTTTTGGGCAAATTCGCGTACTGTATCGCGCAGCATAACTTGTTCGTCGGATAGCTTGAGCATGTCGTTTCTTGGGGTTTTATTGTTCCATTCCTGTCGAAAGCTGAATACCTCGTGCGGCGCTCGCAGATGCAATGGTTGGATATTGAAATGCCACTGTTACTTCCCACGAAAAACCGGCGTGCGCTTTTCGCCGAAAGCTGCAAGCGCTTCGCGACGATCGGCCGTCGGAATGATACGGCGATAGCATTCAAACTCAAGATCCAAGGCGGCGGCAAGAGGTTGATCCAATCCGTGTTGCATCGCTTCTTTGGCGTACTGCACCGCGAGCGGACCGTTGGCAGCAATCAATCTGGCGCAATGCAGCGCCGCGTCAGCCAGCGCTCCATCCGGCACGACCCGGCTCGCGACGCCTTGTTGCACGCATTCGGGCGCATCAAATACCCAGGCGGTTGCGACCCATTCCAGCGCGCGCGCATAACCGATCAGGCGCGGCAATCTCTGGGTGCCGCCTGCGCCGGGAAGAATCCCCAGCGCAGTTTCTCGCAATCCCATTTTGGCATTTTCGCTGAGTATGCGAATGTCCGCCGCCAGCGCCAGCTCCATGCCGCCGCCCAGCGCCGAGCCGCGAATGGCGGCAAGGGTCGGCACCTTGATATTCGCTACTGCTTGCACCGCCTCCCGAATGCCTTGCACGACTTGCGCGACCTGGTCTTCCGGAATTTCTTTTCTTTCCTTCAAGTCCGCGCCTGCGCAGAAATGCGGACCAGCGGAAGATAGAATCGCCACGCGCACCTGGCTACGCTCGGCGTCTTGATTGACCAAATTCGCCGCGGCAAAAATCTCGCCCGCCAATTGACGATTCAATGCATTGACCGGCGGGCGGTTGAGAGTCAAGTGGGCGACATGATTCTGGACCGAGTATTTGACAAATTGCAAATCAACCATCGTTGTCCCTTCTAAAAACCGAGGATTGAAGATCGAAGATTGAGGATGGTAAATCATGGGCAGTGGCGCTTTTCCAATCTCTCCATCCATGCCATCTATCCTCAATCTACGATCTACGATCCACAATCCAAAATTCACTAACAACTAACCAAGATCCACAAAATCATCCGGCACCTCGATCTCCATCTGCAATAATCCCAACCCATGGGTCTTGCCTTGCGCGTCCGATTTCAAGCTCTCCGAGCCGCCGCCCCCCAAGGAATCGTGCAAAATGAAATTGAGCGCGAAAATATTGTCGACTTCGTAACGCTCCACCGGGCCGCGACAAATCTTTCGAAAGTGCGCTTTGACACTCCCTGGCGTCAGCACCCTTTTCAGCAATTCATAGCCGGCGCGATCGTAAGCGACGATGCCCGCATTGCTGGCCTCGCCTTTGTCGCCGCTGCGGGCGTAGGCAATTTGTGACAACTTGATTTTGCGCATGACCTACTTCTTCTTCTCCAGGGAATGGATCGAATCCAACCCTTCGGGCAAAGGCAGCACCCAGCGCACGGGTTGCACGCTGCCGTCGCGGCGCACGATGCGCTCGACGTGCTTGCCCTTCAACACCGAATGTTCGATCCACATGTCGTCCTCGATGATGCAGCCGAAAATATAACTGGTGCCTTTGATGAGCACATTATTGCCAATGCGGGTGGGACTTTCATCCGCACCGGTCATGTTTACGCCCGACTCGATTTGGCAATTCTCGCCGATCGCCAAATTGCCCTTGATGATGTCACCCTGGAAGATGCGCGAATTCTTACCAATGGTCAGCGTTTGGTGGGGGTAGGTGCTGAGATGCACGTTTTCATGAATGACGACGTTTTCGCCGAGATGGATATTGCCGTCCAGCTCAGCCCGGCTCTTGATCATCACACCCTTGTTGAGACGCACGCACGGCCCGAGATGCACACCTTTGCCGATAACGATATCGAGCGGCGCATGCGCAATGTCCAGCCCGATGATCTGCTCGATCACCTCATCCGCGATGAAGAAATCGTCCTTGTCCTCGATCATGATAATGTCTTTGAGGCGGTCGTAAGCTTTGTTACGTGCGATCGCCTCCATCTCCTTCAACACGCTTTTGTTGTTGAAGCCGAGCACGGTGTTGTAATCTTTGGCGCGCGAGGCCCGTACCGCCAGGCCGTTTTGATTGAATATCGCGATCAAATCCGTGACGTAAAGCTCGCCTTGGGCATTGTTGGTTTGCAGGCTATCGATGTATCTCGTCAATGGGCCGCATTTGAAAGCGTAAACGCCGGTGTTGAATTCGGGAATGGCGAGCAATTCCTCGCGCGTGAACTCATATTCGCGGCGGTTAAACTGAATCCGTTGCGGCTGGTGAGTGTCGGACGCGAGCAGGTCGCGATGCTCGATAATTTCGATGACCTTACCGGCATCACCGCCGGACGATTTGCCGCCGGCGTCTTTCGCGGGCACGCGAATGATACGGCCGTAGTAATTGTCTTCGGGATTGCCCTGATAGTCCGCAGTCAACACCATCATATCACACGCATTGGCCTCAAAATCACGCCGGAAATCGCGAATTGCGCGGCTGTCGAGCAGGCCCATGTCCCCGGGGAAAACATAAACCGCGCCGGCGTAGTTGTCCGACAGCAACGGCAGCAAGCCCACGCGCACAGCATCACCCGTGCCCTTTTGGCTTTCTTGGAAAACAAAAGTACGATGACCGGACTTGCCCAGAGCCTTAGCGACGTCCAAGGCCTTGATGCCAACCACCAGAATTTGGTTCGCCGATTCCAAGCCTTCGCGCGCAGCGCTGGCCACACGAGTAACCGTGGGCACACCCCAAATCTTGTGCAGCATTTTTGACTTTTCCGACTTGATGCGCTTACCGTGGCCGGCGGCCAAAATTATGGCCAAGTTCGGGCTCTCAAAATCGAGCGAGGAGGATAGCTCCTGCAGTTTTGCGGTGATTTCCCAAGCTTGTTCCTTCATGAGTTACGGCTCCGTCCTTATGCTGTGGATTCCAAAGATGCACTACAAAACGAGCTGATCAAAATCCGACCACTTCAACTTGAGGCTGTATTTTGCTCTTACTCACCAGCGCCGGCCAGTAACTGATAATCTCAGTGGGTTTGGGTCGCCCGCTGGCAAATCCGGTTACGCCCGGAGGGCCGCTGGTGACTAAAGGCACGATTTCCATCCCGAAGCGTTCAACTTTCGTTTTATCCGCATTTTTGACACCGACGCGCAGCACGACTTCCGGCGGATCTATAGGCGCAACGATGCCGTCATGGCAAACGCCGCTGCCCAGAAACTCAACAAGTTTTTCGTGCTCAGGGAAAGTCACGCCCTCGAGCTCCAAACGTTTCCATATAATATCTGCGCACAAACGCGCTTTCGCCAGGGCCTCGGGGCCGGAGACGACCAATTGCCCCGCCGTTTTGAAGCCGTTTTCATAACTGAGGCTGACTTTCAAATACTCGGTGGGTTGCCGCCCTTGAATGCCGTGGACGCGCACGCGATCTTTACCCGCAGACTCGAGCTGAATCGTGGTGAAATCGGCAATCACCTCGGGCGTAATGTAGTTGCGCGGGTCGCCCATTTCATAGACCAATTGTGAAGCCACGGTTTCAATCGTCACCTTGCCGCCGGTGCCTTCATGCTTGGTGACAAAAAACTCGCCGCTGGCATAAGCTTCGATTACGGGATATCCAATCCGCGCAAAATCTTCAATCTCGTGCCAATTGGAATAATTCGCGCCGGTGCATTGCGCGCCGCATTCCACGATGTGTCCTGCGACCGTGCCGGCTGCGAGCTTATCAAAATCTTCAGGCTTCCAGCCAAATTCGTGAATCATCGGACCAAGGACGAGCGCCGGATCGGTGACACGGCCGCAGATGACAATATCCGCACCGCGATCCAGGGCTTCGGCAACGGGAAACGCACCCAAGTAGGCATTGGCTGAGGCAATTTTTCCGGCGATCGCAGACAGCGGCCTGCCGTCATCAAGATTCTTGAACAGCTCGCCATGCCTTTGTAGTTCTGCCACGCGGGAGAGAATATTGTCGCCGGTGACGGTCGCGACGTTGATGTTGCCCAAACCCAGCTTTTTGATGACTGCGCCGGTCGCACGCATGCAGGCCGCGCTATTCACGCCGCCGGCGCTGGCAATGATCTTGATACCCTGCTCATGGCAGGCCGGCAAAATGCGCTCGAGCATTTGAATGAAATCGGTGGCGTAGCCGGCTTCAGGATTGCGTTGATAGAGCTTCTGCATGATGCTCATCGTGACTTCGGCAAGATAGTCGAGCGTGAGATAATGCAGCGGCCCTTCGCGCACCAGGCGCACCGGCCCCAGAATCGAGTCACCCCAGAAGCCCTGGCCGTTGGCGATGAGAAGAGGGGATCTTTTGTTCATGGAGATAAGTTTTCTGAGATCAGCTTATTACGAGTGAAATTCAGTATTTCACGAGCCTGGTCGAAGGCGGTTTTGGCCTCTTCTTTCGGATATAAAGTTGGCATGCCAAGCGGATATATGGCTTCCGCTGCCAGCAAATCGTTCTACGCTTTATCCAGCCAATCTTCATAATTCATGCTGTCTTTCATATAGCTCCCGCCCTTCTGATAAAATATCCCTTATGAATGGATTGCGTTTTCTTAGGGATCTTGCTACTTCCTCGGGTGTATAGACGATTAAATCCATAGGAACATCCAAAACTGTCATTACATCCTCATCACACCCGTCTTGAACTCGCCAACCTCCACATTATGCGCCGCCATCTCCAGCCCCGTAATCAGCATGCGTCGTGTCTCTCTCGGATCGACAATACCGTCAACCATCATGCGCGCAGACGTGAAATAAGGCGAAGCCTCCGCATTATATTTGTCCACCAGCTTCTGGCGAAATTCCGCTCGCTCTTTTTCGGAAAGCTCTTTTTTTGTCAGCAGAACCGTATCCGCGGCAATGCCGCCGTCCATCACCGCCAATTTAGCAGACGGCCAGGCGAAAATCAAGCGCGGGTCGTAGGCCTTGCCGCACATGGCGTAATTGCCCGCGCCAAAGCTGTTGCGTACAATCAAAGAGAACTTTGGCACCACGGAATTGGCCTGCACATTCACGAACTGCGCGCCGTCTTGAATAATGCCGGCGCTCTCCGCCTGCTTGCCCACCATGAAGCCGGTAACGTCATGCAAAAAGATCAAGGGAACGCGGCGTTCGTTGCATAGCATGATAAATTGCGAGGCTTTGTTGGCGGAGTCGGAATAGATGACATTTCCCATTTGCACTTGGGGCGGTTGCGGCTGCCCCAAATGATCCGGCGGCATCTCGCGCTTCACGGTCAGACCGGCGTTGGCCACGAGTCCAACGGAATAGCCGCCGAGGCGCGCAAACGCCGTCACGATCGTTTTGCCGAATTCCGGCTTGTATTCTTCGAGGCGGCTGCCATCGGCGAGGCGGCAGAGAATCTCCCGCGTGTCATACGTGCCGGAAGCATGGTTGGGCAAAATGCCCAAGAGCTCGTCGGGATCGTATTGCGGCTCTTCGTTGGTGGAAGATTGATAAAGCCGGCCAGGTGGCAAATTCAACAGCGCCATTTGATCGCGGATAAATCTGAAGGCTTCGTCTTCGTTGTCAAAGCGATAGTCCGCCACGCCGGAAACGGCGTTGTGCATGGTCGCCCCGCCCAGCGTCTCCGAGTCCACTTCCTGACCAACGGCTGCTTTGACCAAAAACGGGCCGGCCAAATACATGCTGGAGTGTTCCGTGATCATCGCCAGCTCGCTGGACATGCCGGGAAGGTAGGCCCCGCCGGCTACGCAAAATCCGAACACGACTGAAATTTGTGGGATGCCCATGGCCGCCATCTTGGCGTTATTGCGAAAAATGCGGCCGAAATGGTCACGATCCGGGAAAATCTCAGCCTGGCGCTCGAGATTCACGCCGGCGGAATCGACCATGTATACGATCGGCAGGCGATTTTCCATCGCGATTTCCTGTGCGCGCAAATTCTTTTTGCAGGTGATTTCAACCCATGCGCCGCTTTTCACCAACGGATCGTTCGCCACGATTACCGCGAGCTTGCCCGAGATCTTGCCGATCTGCACGATTGTGCCGCCGGAAGGATAACCGCCGGGAATATCCTTGTACATATCCCATGCCGCAAACAACCCGATTTCCAGCGGCTCAATATCAGGATCAAGTATTCTTCTGATCTTTTCGCGCGCCGGATACTTGCCCCGCTTTTGCAGCCTTTGCACGGCTTCTGCCGAGGGCTCGCGGACGTTTTTCGCGCGCAAATCCAGCTCGGTCAACAACTGCAGATAGGCATTGCGACGTTTTTTGTATTCTTCGCTCTTGACGTTCAGTTGCGAGGAGAAAACTCTCATGCCGCCTCAATCGCACAGTGTCCGGTTTTCACGAGATGCAGCCCGTCAACGAATATCTTTCACTCGCAACTGAATGGTGGTGCGGCCCTGCCAGGTGTTTTCTTCCACCAAGAAGGCCATTTCAAGATCGGCGCGCCCGTTGCGCAGGCGCGGCATCAAGTCGCCGAGATTGAAACCGATGCAATCCAGCTTCTTGTCATTCTGCGTCACAAAAAAGCGCAAATGATTATTGCCGACGATCTGGGGCGTGCCCACGACCCGCAACTCGCGCGCGACAAACACCGGTCGCATGTTCTGCGGCCCGTAGGGCGCAAGCGCGTCCAAAAACTTCATGAAGCGGCCGTCGATCTCCTGTAGACGAATCTCGCCGTCAATCATCAGGCGCGGTGTCAGCATTTCCAGCGTCAACCTGCTGGTTGCAACTTCCTCGAATTGGGCGCGAAAGGCGTCGATGTTATCCATCTGAATGCTCAAGCCCGCCGCATATTTGTGGCCGCCATAACCCGCCAGGCACGAGGCACATGCGGTCAAGGCCTGATACAAATCAAAGCCGTTGATGCTGCGGGCAGAGCCTTTGCCTATGCCATTCTGCACTGCAATCAAAACCGTCGGGCGGTAATATTTCTCCACGATGCGCGAGGCGACGATACCGATCACTCCGGTGTGCCAATCTTCTTTGTAAAGCACGAACGCCGGGCGTTTCTCGTGGTCGCTCTGCGCCTCGATCATGGCAACGGCCTCGCGGTAGGTTTCCTCATCCACGCTGCGGCGCTCGCGATTTTCGACTTCCAGGACGCGCGCAATGTCCATGGCTTGCGCCATCTCCTGCGCGGTGAGCAACTTCACCGCCCGCCCGGCGTCCCCCATGCGCCCCACCGCGTTAATGCGCGGGCCGAGGATGAAAACCACATTGCTCGTGCTGATCGGGCAGTTTTGCAAGCCGCAAACTTGAATCAAAGCTTGCAAGCCGACGTTTTCCGTCTGGTTGAGCTTTTCCAGGCCGGCTTTTACCAGCACGCGGTTCTCGTCCACCAACGGCACGATATCCGCCGCACTGCCGATGGCCACGAGATCGAGATAACGAAACAAATCGCGCGGATCGCGCTGCAGATGCTGATACAAGCCCTGCAGCAATTTGAAGGTTACACCCACACCCGCCAGCTCTTTAAAGGGATAAGGGCAATCGCTGCGTTTGGGATCGAGCAAGGCGGTCGCCGGCGGCAGCTCAGGCCCGGGTTGATGATGATCGCAGACAATGACATCGATCCCATGTTCGCGCGCGTAAGCGATCTCCTGGTGAGCGGTCACGCCGCAATCCACGGCCACGACGAGATTGATCCCCTGAGCTCGCGCCCAATCGATACCCACTCTCGAAATACCGTAGCCTTCTTTAAAGCGATCCGGAATGTAATAGGGAACTTCGAAACCGAGCTCGCGCAAGGCCAGCCGCAGCAGCGCCGTCGCCGTGGTGCCATCGACGTCATAATCACCATAGATCAGAATTTTTTCGTCCCGGTCCAGCGCCTGCGCCAGCCGCGCTACAGCCTTTTCCATGTCCGCCATCAAAAAGGGATCGTGCACGCGCTCCAAATTGGTGCGAAAAAAAACCAGTGCGGCTGCGTGGGTAGCAATGCCACGATTGAGCATCACGCGTGCAATAATCGGCGGCACGTTCAACTCGCGCGCGAGTTGCAGCACCACGTCGTGCGAAGCCGTGTCAAAGAACTGCCAAGATAACTGCATAGACCCACCCAGAGGTGATGATGAATGGTTTTGTTTGCACGGAATTAGTGATCAGTGATCAGTAAAATACTGAACACTGATTTGCACAGTGCCAATGATTGCAAACTAAGAAATTAATCGTGAATTTCAAGCGGAAAAATGGCTGGGATTTTCGTGATTGCTATTCAGCAGTGATTTGTTATATTTCACAGGCACACTGAACAGAGAAATAGTGGTAAAAGGGCAAAGCTAGCATGAAAAGAATCAGGGTTTGCGTGATTTTTGGCGGACGTTCCGGAGAACACGAGGTTTCGCTGGTGTCGGCCAATTCGGTGATGAGTGCACTCGACCAATCCAAATATGAAGTCGTTCCGATCGGCATCAGCAAAGCCGGCCGCTGGCTGGTGGGCGGGCAATCCCTGCGGTTACTGCAACGCGGCGAGGAGCCGGGCCGCTCGATGGCCATCGTCTCGCCCGATCCTACCGAGCAAAAACTGGTGGCATCTGCTCGCTCGGACGATCCTTCCTTCGCGTTGGAAGCTTTGTCGGAAAAAATCGACGTGGTGATTCCGATTCTGCACGGTCCCTACGGTGAAGACGGAACGATTCAAGGCTTGTTGGAGCTTGCGAACCTTCCATACGTAGGTGCGGGGGTGCTGGGCTCGGCCGTGTGCATGGACAAGGTCATGCAGAAGGCGTTATGCCGGCAGGCGGGCATTCCAGTGGTTGATTTTTTATGGCTGCGCTACATCGATTGGCAGCATCCCATCGAAAAACCATACCACGCGCAGGCGCAACAATTGTGGGGTATGACGCAAAAACAGATGATCGAAACCATTTGTGATACCCTGGGTTTGCCTGCCTTCGTCAAGCCCGCGAATATGGGTTCCAGCGTCGGCATCACCAAAGCACACACCAGCGAAGAGCTGGCGCTGGGCATCGAGGAGGCGGCGCGTTACGATCATAAAATTCTACTCGAGGAAGCGGTATCATCGGCACGCGAGATCGAAGTGAGCGTACTCGGTAACGTGCTGCCGCGCGCCTCGGTGTGCGGTGAGATCATGCCTTCCAATGAATTTTATGACTACGACGCCAAATACGTCGATGGTACCTCCACGCACTACATCCCGGCAAAATTGCCGCCGGTGCTGGCAGACAAAATCCGGGAAACGGCGATCCAAGGCTATATGGCATGCGAAGGCGAAGGCATGGCGCGCGTAGATTTTCTGCTGGAGCGTGAATCTGAACAATTTTATCTCAACGAGATCAACACGATCCCGGGCTTCACCCAGATCAGCATGTTTCCAAAATTGTGGGAGGCCAGTGGATTGAGTTATCCGGAGTTATTGGACGAGTTGATCCGGCTGGCGCTGGAACGGCACCAGCGCCGCGGTAAGTTGAGTACTTCGTATCAGCCGAAGAAGGATTGGTATGGATCGGGGGGATGAAAAGACTCTTGCAAACTCCATGACTTACTAAATCCTGCTGCATTATGCGGCCGATTTATGTCGCGCCGCTTTCGTTTGTTTCTTGAGCTTCTTTTTGGTCGTGGCTTTAGGGGAAATGGCCATCGCCGCACGTAGTGTCGCGTTGACACTCTCCGAATTAGGGAAGAATTCAACCAAATCCGGGTCAATAACCACAATATTGGTACCTTTAGCATATTTCTTGGCGTATTTGTTCGGGCGCGTCTCGGAGAAATCGTATTCTTTGCGCATCTCCCACTTTTCGGCCTTAGCGGTGCCGTTTTTCTTCATAATTCTTCCTCTCATTTCTTACCGCTACGCGGGCGCTAATAATGCGAATAGTCCCATTTCTCTCTGTAAAAACAACTATCACTATTCGAAACTTTCATAAAGATAGCATAAATTTGCAGGTATGCAATACCTGTTTTGTGGTGGTGAATTGGGGAATGTGGCATGGAGGGGATAGCAATGGAGCGGCTACTACCTGAATTTTGCATTTTGTTTGCGCCACCTCCGTCTGCGATTAAAATCGCAGGCTAAGATGTGCAAGTCGTCTCCAAATAGCCTTAAAATATTCTCCTCAGAGAAGTTTTCACTCATTGTTTTAGTTCCTGTAAGAATCGAATCCGCTATACTCATAGATTCTCCGTCATCCTCATCTCACGCCGGTCTTCAAAATGCGCCGCGAGCCGCGTCCCGAGATACGCGATGCTGCCAATGACCAAACCGGCCACAGCACCGAGCAGTCCCGAGGCCACTGTTTTCCAAAATACCCACGCGGTACTGTCGCCTTCCGCTTGCATACTGAACAATTGCCAGATACAACCGACCAGCGCTACCCAGCCGATATACGGCCAAATGGTCTCATTGTACGATTTCAGGTGATGCCCGTGGACGGCCTTGTCGTAGCTTGATCGTGACAGGGGAAGCCGGCCGTTCGCGCCCTTGGAAGCGGATTGATTCTCGAGCAATTGGCGGCACGAATCGATGCCCAGTTGCGCGGATTTGCTGGTGGGATCTATTTCCAAAACTCTGGCGTAATAGCGCATCGCCTCGGAATAGTTTTTTTCGTCGGCATAACGTAGAGCCGCGCTGAATGCCACTTTGACCAATTCCGTGGCGTCGGTTTGGCGAATCGCTTCCTCGATTTTGCGTAGACCGGTGGCAGCGCGGCGGTCATTGGGGTCGAGCGCTATCGCCTTTTCCAGGATATCCTGGGCGCGAAGGAGGTTGCCGCTACGTGCTTCGGCCTGCGCGCGATGCAACAACTCCCTGATATGCTCGCGCATCACGACGTCCGGTGACACGCCCTCCGATGGCGCAAGGCCGTCGGCGAGTTTGTCCGCCGTTTCGTCGTGAAGGTCGGTCTGAAAGAGCTCGGTCGAAGTTTCCGCGCCTTCCGTCACGGTCGCAGATTCCGAAACGGGGACGCCAACGAGTTCCGGCTCCGCTTCAAGCCGTGGCGCTGTTTCCCGTGCAGGCTCGGGAGAGGGTTTCGGCTCCGGGGCGAGCCTCGATTCAGGAGCGGGTTTCGACCCGGGTGGCAGTTGGGGCTCGCGAGTGGGAATACTGGGCGGGGCGGTGAGAACGTGGCGATATTCAAATATCGGCTCGGAAGCCAAAACGCCGAACTTCAAGGGCTTCTGCGTTGCGCCACGCGCCTCGGCCTGCCAGGCCACTTCCGCGGCGACGGTTTGGTAAAACTCGTTCCACGTCATGCGCGCTGCGGCATTCTGCGTCAGTGCAGCGGTGCGCAGGCGCTGCAGCAGCACGCGCGAAAACAGCCCCAGCTCAGTTTCCGTATCTTCCAGGGATATTTCGGTGGGTCCGGTGCCGACCAGCAGAAATCTTTTCTTGCCTTGCGTCAGGGCAGGCAGGAAGGCAAAATCATCCAATGCCGATGGCTTAGCCGTAGCGAACGCCCGGCCATGATCAACGGCACTAAAACCGCAATCGAACAACAATACCACGCGCGCCTCGCCCAGCAAATCCAGCCATTCACCAAGTTGCTTTATGGAAATCGCTGAGCCCGGTAGATCATCGCGCAAGGAATCGTGCGCGATCAAATAATTCGTAAAAGGTTGGCCGGTTGCGCTGGTAAAAGTACGGTCGCTCGTGCCCCTGCCGGAAAAATAAACCCACACTTCGTCCTGATCTTGCATCCGCGGGCTCAGCCAGTAAACGAGGTGCGAGCGAATATCACCGAGCGTAGCCTCGCCATCGACCAGCAAATGGACGTTGTCTTTTTTGAATTTTCCCAACTCAGGGTGCACCAGGAAATCGCGCATGGCGACGGCATCGTTGCCGGCATAACGCAAAGGCGGGATATTGGCATCGCGGTAGGTGTTGATACCAATAATCACGGCGTATCTTTCACCCAGAGCGGCGACCTTGTGAGGTGACGGCTGCATACCAACCTTCGGTAAAAATGTGTTCAGCGAACGGTTACGGGATTTTGTCAAACCTTCAGGTTGAGCTCCTTCTCACGTTCGCCAAGAGATGGGATTCCCTAATATTACTCTAATGACAATGGGTGAATTTTGCGGAAGGCGAGCGAACAAAAAATGCTAGTGGAAGGAAACACTAGAATGCCGAAATCCACAGCTCAGATCACAAGACTCAAATGGCCAGCAGGTTGATCGGCACTTTCAGATTCTGGGATTTGGGCTTTAGATGTTACTTTTTAGTCATTTCCGTTCCTTCACGAGTTTCTTGCAGATCCAAAACGCCGCCGGACCGGTGCAAACGGCTGCCAGTCCTGGCAATATATATTCCACGCCGCTGCCAAACATCGCAAACAAGCCGATGACAATCGGACAAGACACGGTGAAGTAGAGTCCCCAGTTGCCGCCAGGGACACGAAAATGGCGGGGCAATTCCGGTCGGGTCCGGCGCAGCTTTAACAGGGAGAGAAATTCCAAAAACATTGCTCCCAAGATTACCCAGATATCGATCAGCACCAGGCTTTTGAAATCGCTATACGAAAAAACACTGTAAATCAGGCCGCTCAAAACGATGGCGGTTACCGGCGTGCCATATTTGGGCGAAATCCGGGTGATGGCCTTCGGCAGATACCCATCGTTCGCCATGGCGAAGGGAATGCGTGAATACGACAGCAGCCAGGCGCCGAACAAAGCCATGTTGGCGATCACGCCGGCCATCGAAACCCAGCCGCCGAGAAACCGCCCTCCCACTTTTTCTGCTATTTTCGAAAAATGGCCGGCCTGCCACTCAGCCCAGGTTGGATCAACCGCAAGGCTCACGAGGATCGGCAAGCAGTAGCTGGCAAGAATCATTGGAAAAACAGCCAGCAAGGCGCGACTGAGGGCCCGTCCGGAATTGTTGATCTCTTCCGCGGCAGTGGACAGACCTTCGAAACCGCTGATGAACCAGATGCTCATCAACAGACCCGTACCCAACACTTCGAGGAAGCTTTTTCCAGGGGGCAACATGGGAACAAAGGGATTGTGCGTGATTTTCGGCAAGCCGGAGATAATCATCAAAATGAAAGGCGTGATCATGAACAGCACAAACAGAACCGAGCTCGTGCCGATCACTCGAATGCCACGCACGTTCAAGTAGGTGAAAAGCCAGATCACGCTCAAGGCAATGCCCCAGTGCCCTATCTTACCGCCTTGTGGGAAATGAAATTGAAAATAATCTGCAACCAGTACGGCGTAGATCGCGCAATCCAAAAAAGAGCTGACCCACCACCACCAGCCGGCTTGAAATCCCCAAAAATCGCCGAACGCGGTTTTGACCCATTGATACATACCGCCCTGCAGCGGCAGCGCACTGGAGAGCTCGGCCGACATGAACAACAATGGTAAGCCCCAAAAAACCGGTGTGAGCAGCAACAAGATGAACGTCATGCCGGGCCCGACTGCCGGCACCATCTCTTCCAGGCCAAAAGGCCCGGCACAAACAGTGACGTAAACCATGCACAGCAGACTGCTCCATCTCAGCGAATGTTTGAGTAAAGCGGGAGGAGGCAGGAGAGGAATGGGTAATGCAATCGCGCCGGTTTGGACTCGTTTCGCGGGTTCAGATGGGTCTGATGGCATTCTGCGCTCAGGAGTGATCGTGAGGCACCAGAGAAAATCCGGAAGTATGACGCATGGTATCTTCCGCATCACCTCATTTGTAATACACCATGCGTAATCTGGTTGCTGGCGATCTGGCCGCGCTACTTGAACAAGCTCATCAAATCTTCCGGCGCATGCGCCACCAGATCGGGTTGCAAAGCCAACAATTTTTCCACCGGGCGGAAGCCATAGGTCACGGCACAGGTTGTCACGCCGGCGGCTTTGCCGGCGAGAATGTCGTTTTCACCGTCACCGATCATTGCGGCCCGCTCTCCCGGCGTCGAAGATTGTTCTAAAATACTTTGTAAAGCCTGGGGGTCTGGTTTGAGCGGCAAACCGGCATGCCCTCCGATCACCCATTCAAACGCAGGCAGGAGCTCGAGCCTTTCCAGCAATGCGTACGTGAACTCTTGCGGCTTGTTGGAAAGCACGGCTTTCTTTTTTGCGCGGAAGTGGGCAAGAACGTCACGCATGTGCGGATAGAGCCGGGAATGATCCGAGAGATGTCCGGCGTAAAACCCGCGAAAATACGCGAGCGCTTTTGCCAGCGTCGCTTCGCCTTCCACTGCCAATGCGCGCTCGAGCAAAGTGCGCACGCCATCGCCCACAAGACTGGTTACTTTTTCCAACGTGAGCGGCCTTTTTCCCATTTGCTGTAAAGCGAAATTGACGGCATTGGCCAAATCCTGGCGCGTGTCGACCAGCGTACCATCGAGATCGAAAATAAGGAGATCAATATTATGGGCAACAACTTCGGGCATACTGGAAAGACTTGCGACGTTCTTTGGGTGGATCATTGAGCAACCAGTACAAGGTGGGGCAAGGTTTTGATGACGACAAAAAAGCCGAAATTGTGAAGTGGGATTACCCTCCACTAATAAGAGGGGGCAACAATGAGGTCTGGAATCATTTTGAAATGGCGGTCATTGTCGCTTATCAACTCAAGGGATTCCGTCAGAGCCGTCGCCGCAATCAAAGCATCCGAAATAATCAATCCATGGCTCAACGTGTACGTCAACAAAAGTGTGTAAGCTTTTTGCGAGATGGTGGAATTCAGTTGAACAATCTGAAAAGCACCCAACAGTTTCTAGCCTTTCGCTAATTCGTCCTTATTGCGGCAACCCACAATGAATTCCATAGCGGACACAATTGAAGCAAGTAAAGAGGTTCCCGCGTCGCGTTCGTCGTCTAAAAAGTCAGCGGCAGCGGCCAACCCTCGCGATAAGTCAATCAGTATCGTGGTATCCAGAAGTTTGCCCGGCATTAAGGTCTCCATTGCTGCAAGCGTGCTTGTGTGAGCCACTCGCGTGAGGATATGCCTTGCATATCCTCACGGTCGGCCCACATCCCAAACCACTCGGCTTCTCGCGCCGAACCGTGTGCCGGTTGGGGCTGATTTTCACCAGCAAGGGTAGCGACACGGCGCCGCACTTGTAGCATTTCATCGATTAGATTGTCAAGATCACTAATGATACTCTGCACACTATCTGGTTTTGCCACGCTGCTCATGGCAGCCTCCTTAATGTCCGCTCAAAATCCAAGCAATTAACGGCAACAATATAATGCCGTGCCAGAAGAAAAGCAAGACGAGGAACAAAATGAAAGGCCGGTCGATTGAAAAGCCGGCATCCCTGGGCACCTCTGCGCTTGTGTTTCACACGATTTCTATTATCTTTTTGGCGACGATCTCTCCAAACGCACACCGAGAACGAGGAATGAATGAACTTCGGCTTCATTATCGACAACCGCAAATGCATCGGTTGCCACGCCTGCACGGTTGCCTGCAAGGCTGAGCACGACGTGCCCATTGGGGTCAATCGCACCTGGGTGAAGTACATCGAAAAGGGTGAGTTTCCTCACACCCGCCGGCTGTTTTCGGTAATGCGCTGTAATCACTGCGACGACGCGCCCTGCGTGGAAATCTGTCCGGTGAGCGCCTTGTATCGCCGTGCCGACGGCATCGTGGATTTCGACCATCGCCGTTGCATTGGCTGCAAAGCGTGCATGCAGGCTTGTCCGTACGATGCCCTGTATATCGATCCTGAAACGCACACCGCGGCAAAATGCAACTACTGCGCCCATCGTGTCGAAATTGGATTGGAGCCGGCGTGTGTGAACGTTTGCCCGGAACATGCCATAATCTCCGGCGATCTTGACGACCCCGCTTCAGAAATCTCACAACTCAAGGCACAGGAGCGGGTGACGGCACGCAAAATGGAAAAGGGAACGCGGCCAAAGCTTTTTTATATTGAAGGCGATGAAGCTGCGCTCCAGCCGATCGCCACCCAAGCATCGAGCCAGTACATGTGGAGCTCGCAAGCCACAGGCGTCGGGCATTTCGCGCAATATGCCGAAACGCGTGCGCGGGCAGCGGACTTTGGTGAGATGGCGAAGACGTTGGCGGAAAGGGGAGAATGGGTGAAAGGGAGCGCGGGAGCAGGGGAGAGTGGGAGAGAGGGCGAAGCGGTCGAAGTCTTTGTGCCGCACGATGGCGACGAAAAAAAAATGCATGAAAAGGCCCTCGATGTGATTCGCGAAAAAGCCCGGCGGGTCTATGATGCGCCCGGCAAAGGCGTATTGTGGGGCTGGGAAGTTTCGGCATATGTATGGACCAAGGCGATTGCCGCCGGGGCGTTTTTGGTGCCGTTCGTTGCCATGACGTTCGGGCTGGCGAAAGTTTCATTCGCCTTGCAATGGCTCGGCGCCGGCATCGGCATGCTCTTCTTGATGCTGACGACTTTGTTATTGGTAAAGGATCTGGATCAACCCAAGCGCTTCATTTACGTTCTGCTGCGGCCGCAGTGGAAATCCTGGTTGGTGAAAGGTGGCTATGCCCTCACGCTCTACGGCGTTGGGCTCACGCTGTGGGGCGCGGCAAGGTTTTTAGAATGGCCAAACCTTGAAGTGCTGGCGGGTTGGTGCAGCGCGGTTTTGGCGATTATCGCCGCTCTTTACACCGCATTTCTGTTCGCCCAGGCGAAGGGTCGCGATTTCTGGCAAAGTCCGGTGCTGCCGCTGCACATGATCGTGCACGCAGTCATGGCCGGTGCCGCGGTGTTCGGGATCTGCATGCTTTTCGTGACGAGTGATGATGATTGGTCGCATTATGTGCATATGCTATTATATGCGGGTATTGTCGCAAATCTGGTGATCATATCCGTGGAATTGTTGACACCGCACGTTACGGCCGATGCCAAAGCCGCCAAACACCTGATCGTGGCAGGACGTTTCGGCAAGCTTTTTTGGTACGGTGCCATGCTTCTGGGCAATGCCCTGCCGCTCGTGCTCATCGCCTTAGGCGGGCCGGCCTTGTTGGCCAGCGCCAGCGCTTTGGTCTTAATCGGCATTTATGTCACTGAGCACATTTGGGTGCGCGCGCCGCAGTTGATTCCGTTGAGTTGACTTGGGCCATTGCCCTTACCCACAAAGCTCATAAATCATCAATCACAAATCTTCAATCAGAAATCGACGGTTCAAATGCCAGAAAGAATCTTATGACAGGAGCCCCTTTAACGAATCCTGCCAGCACGCTGCGCCTCATCTTGATTCCGGCCGTCATTAGCCTGGCCATGACCCTCTTGCGTTTGACCGGTGAGCTGCTGCACTGGTCTGAGGAGTGGTTCAGCACGGGCACCTCCGGAGTCATACCAACCGGCACGAACTGGCTCTTCGGGATCACCTGGCTTGCGCTGCCTCTCGGCGCCTATTTTGCCTGTAAGCTCCTCGCCGCCGGACAAGTGCCGCCGCAAACAGGAAAGGCGTTTGGCCACGCGCTTGCTGGCCTAGCCCTCGTGATCGTCGGTCTCTTTTTTGCCGCTGGCCGGCTTCCCATTCCTTTTCCGCAGATCATTATCTCATATTGGGTGATAATGGCAACAGGTGCAGCCATCGCCTGGCGCGCTTGGCCGGGTCTGGGCAAAACCCTGTTGGCATACGGGTTAGCTGCGCGCATTCCCGTCGTGGTCGTGATGTTCCTGGCGATGCGGGGTAATTGGGGCACGCACTACGATTATGTCGGCATGCCGCCGCCCTTCCAGATGAGTTTATGGCCCAAATTTTTCTGGCTGGCGTTTTTTCCACAATTGATTTTCTGGGTGAGCTATACCATCCTGATGGGCGTGATGACCGGCAGTCTGGCGCTGGCGGCATGGCAGTGGCGGCAAAAGTTGCGCGTTGCGGAAACTGTTTCAACCTAATGGAACTGATCATGTCTCAAATTCGACTCTCTGAGTGGCTCGTATTCGCATTAATATTGCTATCCTTCAAAATCGCTTTGACACAGAACAGTCAAACCGGTTTTCTCAAACGCGACCTCATGGTGAATGGCGAAAAATACTGTTATCAAGTTTTCGTACCGCTACATTTCGCACCGGACCAAAAATGGCCGGTGATTCTGTTCCTGCATGGTGCCGGTGAGCGTGGTATGGATTGTGAGCGCCAGACGTACATCGGACTGGGCTCAGCGATCCGCAAGCAAATCGAAAATTTTCCTGCGGTCGTTGTGTTTCCTCAATGCCGGCCGGACTCGGTTTGGATCGGCACCATGGAAGAGCTCGCGTTCAAAGCTCTGGATAGGTCGATGAAAGAATTCAACGGCGATCCCAGCCGTGTTTATCTGACCGGTCTGTCCATGGGCGGTTATGGCACCTGGTATCTTGCGGCATATCACCCTAAGAAATTCGCGGCGATTGCACCGGTTTGCGGCGGCATTCTCCCGCCGCCGGGACGCCTTTTCCCGCGCAATGCGATGGCATTCATTCCGAAAAACAAACCATATGAAACCATTGCCAAGAAGATCGGCAAAACGCCGGTTTGGATTTTTCACGGCAGCGCTGATCCGGTGATACTCGTTACTGAATCACGCGAGATGAATGAGGCACTCAAGGCCTTGGGCGGGAATGCGAAATATACGGAATATTCAGGCGTGGGGCACAATTCGTGGGACAACGCTTATGCCGAACCGGGGGTTATATCGTGGCTGATGTCGCAGCGTTTACAAAGGTAATTTAATTGCTCTGGAAAACAAGTGCTATTTTGGTGCGAGCAAGGCATCGAGTCATTAAAGCGATCGAACAATAGCCAGAAAATGAGTCATGGAGAGACTGAACTGCACCTGAATGGAAGCTAACATATGGCATTAGATAAAGAGCTTTATCTCAAAATGCTGCAAGCTTATCGTGAGTGGAATGAGTTTGAGCTCATAGACCGCGCGCGCAATGCCGGCAAGCTCTCGCCTGAAAAAGCGTGGCAACAATACGTGGACTTGTGGGAGTTTGTAATGTTGCGTCACACTATTCGAGCTGATTCCTGAAGGTGATGACAATCGCTTTACAAATCAGCAATCCCGCGATTCTTGCCGGCGCAGGCATTTCGGTAGATGCGCCCGCCAGCCTGCCCTCCGGCGAGCTTTTTCTGGAAGGCTTGCTGTATCAGCTTGCGCCCTCTCATAAAATGGCACAAGACCTCCTGTTGCACGCCGGCCGTTTCGTGCGTCTCGATGCGCTGATGAAGCGCCTCGTTGATGAGATTGATCCCGGGCTGTGTGTACTCGATTATTTCGATGCGCGCACTTCAGCCAATGATTTGCATCGCGGGTTGGCCCGGTTGCTTGCTCAAAGTCAGCCGGTGCTGACAACCAATTTTGATTGGGGCATCGAAGCCGCTTGCCGGGAGGCTCATGCTCCCTTCGCGTCGATTTATAACGCCGCAGGATGCCAAGACTTTTTGCGCGGCCGCCTCATACCAGCTCCGCTTCTGCTGAAACTGCACGGCAGCTTACGCGACGCTGAAGGCAATGACATCCGCTCTGCTGTGTGCGAAATCCTGCCGCGTGTAGACCGCAATAACGGGGTTTTCGGCCTCCATCCTGAATTTCGTCAAGCCTGCGAACAGATTCTACGGCAACATGACCTGGTGGTCGCCGGCTATTCCGGTGCAAATGATTTCGACGTGTCGGAAATGCTTGCGGCGACTGAATCGACGCGGCAATTGCTCTGGATTCGCCACGTGCACTACCACGCCGCTTCCGGAGGCGTGCAAATTCTCGGCTGGTCCGACATTGAAAAAAATTTCAACGACGCTTTGTCCGGCCAGTCGGCATTGCCGCGGGACGTGCAATTGCTTTACGAGCTGGGTCATTTTAACCGCCGTCCCAAGGACCGACTGTGGTTGATCATCGCACCCACTCGCCTTGCCCTGTCCGGGCTTTTTCCTGACAGCTTTCATGCCGCCATTCCGCCACCAAGCCGAGTCACGCAAAACCAATTCAGATACTATTTGAAGCAATGGGCCAAAACCGTGGGCGTGACCAGGCCGCAGCGCTGGCATTTTTGCGGCGGGTTGTTCCAGGAGACCGCTGATCATATCCATGCGATTTACGCTTATCACATCGGCCACATTTGGACAAAGGACGCACAGCGAGCGGATTTAGCACCAATGTTCGATCGCGAACTACTGGCCCTTTATATCAAGACCAATGACCTGCAAGGCGCGGCCGAATGTGCTGAACGATTGAAACAAACGCCCAGCGGCGAATCCGCGAAAGAACAGGCACAACATGGTCTGGCACTGGCCCGTTTTTACGAAGTGCTCAATCAGCCACTGCATGCGGCGCGCTATTATCATCAGGCCTTTCTCGCCGGACGTAGAAGCGGTGATCATGGCGTGCTAGGCAACATAGCTGAGAGCATAGGTGAGCGCTATCATCTCGCCGGCCGGATCCGCCCAGCCGAACGATGGCTCTTGCGAGCGCTCGAGCACAACCGGCAAGCGCCGAACATGCGTAAAGTCGCAGACCTGCTTTGCAGAGTTGCATACCTTTACGCGCTCGCTGGTGCAACTGAGAGAGCCGTTCCGGCCCTTGTGGAAGCCGAGCGTTTGTACCTGTTGCTGCACGATCATCCCAATGAAATTGATGTGCACGTGGCACAAATCGAAAGCGCCGAATTTGGCGATCAGGCGACTCAAATCGAAGCCCATATCAAAAGGGCGGAATACCTGGTGGCGATCACGCACAGCCCACAGAGCCGCGGCATGCTGCGCAAAGCGATCGCGGGCTGGCATCTGCGCCGCAAGGAATATGCGCAAGCACAACGGTATCTGGATGAAGCCAAAGCGGATTTGACCGCCGTTTCCGCCCAGCGAAATCAGTTGCAGCTGTTGGTCTTGTGTGGCTGCCTGGCTTTAGAACAGAATGATTTTCTTAACGCCGAGGATATGCTTTACCAGGCGCTGCTCACGAGCCAAGAGCTAGGCGACTCGAGCATGCGCGCCCAGATTCTCTTTAAACAAGCAGAGCTAGCGCTCTGCCAAGCTGAGATTGAAATCGCGCATTCGTGGGTGGAGCAAGCGCTTAAAACTGTGCGGTCGCTGGGCTGGCCGCGCCTTGAGATTGACTGCCTACGCCTACGGGCCGAGATTCATTTTCACATGAAGAACCACAAGGCGATGGCGGAGGACCTTTCCGCTGCCGTAACCCTTGCGGGCAGGCAGCCTTCGCCGGTTCCGCTGGCCCACGCGCATCGCTCCGCAGCGATTCTTTTGGCGATGACGAATGATTGGCTCCGGGCGGGCGAGCACGCAGAAACGGCGATCAAACTTCTGGAGCAAGCTCACCGAGCGAACGATGCCCTTGCAACCGCCCTGCGCACGGCGCCGATCTTGTGTAAGCGTTGGGGCAAGGCACAATTCGGAGGCTTCTTGGACAGAATCAAAGACTCCGGTGAAGATTTGGACGAGCAGACACTGGGCATGATGGAAAACTTGCTTACAACCTGATGAACACAATTACGATCGCAAGCAGATTCGGACAAAGCTTTGTTATTCTCAAAAGTAACATCTCCGGAAATGTTGTATGCGGCGTCACTCAAAAGAAAATAAAGGGCGAGCCGTAACTTATGGAGGAAACATGATCGATCATACCTGGTACCAACGCCCACCGAATGTGCCCGAGCATGTCTCTGCCGGCGGAGTTGTGGCGCGCCGCGAAAATGATCACATTTATGTCGCCCTGATTGGCGAGCGCGGTCTGGACGGTTATGTCCTGCCCAAAGGCCATGTCGAGCCGGGCGAATCCATCGAGGAAGCGGCGGCGCGAGAGATTGCCGAAGAAGCTGGCCTGTCGCAGCTCACTTTGATTGCACCACTGGGCACGAAAGCGCGCCTGAGTTTCGACAAGGGGTCATGGAAAAAGACGCACTATTTTCTTTTTCTCACCAATCAAAAAAAGGGCAACCCCATCGACCCGCAACATGATTATGAAATCAAATGGGTTTCGCTCGACGCCGTGCCTGATTTGTTCTGGCCGGAGCAGACGCAGCTCATTCGCGACAACCGCGAGCGCATTGAAGACTTGATAAGCGCCTGAACAAAGCACCTCAGAACAAGATTCGGAAAGTTTCTTTGGCAACAAATCGAAGCGCGGCCAACGGATTCAGATTAAAGTCCGTTGGGCAATTTTTCAACTCAAAGTCGCCCTCCCAGCGGCTCCTGATTTCAGCATACAAGAGCACTTCAGCGACTCGTCAGAGCATCAGGCGGAGAAGCTTGGGTGCCTGAGGTTATCAGACTTTCGACTTATCTGGAGCATCTCATGTCATCAGCCCACCGGCCCAACCTCGTTGAGCGTATTGCAGAAAAACTTCACCTCATTTCCGATCTTCATGAAAACTTCGATGACGATATTCCTCGCCTTACGGAACCCGGCAAGCTCACCGACTATCCTCCACCGGAAAAATGGGACGACTGGGTCGAGTACGAAGCCAAGCGCTGGCCGCGGCGCGAGGCGAAACATTACATGATCGTGCCAACCATTTGCTTCAATTGCGAAGCCGGCTGCGGTTTGTTGAGTTACGTCGATAAACAGACATTGCAAGTGCGCAAGTTCGAGGGCAATCCCTATCATCCCGGAAGCCGCGGCCGCAATTGCGCTAAAGGACCGGCAACGATCAATCAGATTAACGACACGGATCGAATTCTTTATCCCATGAAGCGCGAAGGGGGAAGGGGAGAAGGGCGATGGGCACGCGTGTCGTGGGACGAAGTGCTCAATGATATCGCCGGCCATATTCGCCAAGCTTTGATTGAGAAGCGCAATAATGAAATCGTGTATCACGTCGGCCGGCCGGGACATGAAGGCTACATGGATCGCATTCTGCAAGCGTGGGGAATAGACGGGCACAATAGCCACACGAACATTTGTTCGAGCGGCGCGCGCTTTGGTTACGCCATTTGGCACGGCTATGACCGCCCCTCGCCCGATCATGCCAACGCGCGTTTTATTCTGCTCATCAGCGCGCACCTGGAATCGGGTCATTATTTCAATCCCCACGCGCAGCGCATTATCGAAGGCATGATGAACGGCGCCAAGCTCGCGGTCATGGATCCTCGTTTATCGAACACCGCAAGCATGGCTGACTACTGGATGCCAACTTATCCCGGCAGCGAAGCAGCGGTGTTGTTGGCGATGGCCAAAATCATTATCGACGAAAATTTGTACGATGAAAAATTTTTGCGCGATTGGGTGAATTGGCGGGATTATCTCATGAAAGTGCATCCGGGCACGGAGGTGAGTTTTTCCAATTTCATTCACGCCCTCAAAAAGGAATACCAGGAATACACGCCGCAATTTGCGGAACAAGAAAGCGGCGTGCCCGCGAAAACCACCGTCGAAGTCGCGCGACAAATCGGCGCAGCCGGAACACGCTTCGCGACGCACAATTGGCGCAGCGCAGGCAGCGGCAATCTCGGCGGCTGGGCGGTGGCGCGCTGTCTGCATTTTCTCAACGTGCTGACCGGCAGCGTCGGCGCGGTCGGCGGTACCTCACCGAGCGCGTGGAATAAATTCAAGCCCAACGTCCCCAACAAGCCGCTCGCACAAAGATTTTGGAACGAGCTGCATTTTCCCAATGAGTATCCATTGGCGCATTATGAGATGAGCTTTTTGTTGCCGCATTTTCTAAAGGAAGGCCGCGGGAAAATGGCGGTCTATTTCACGCGTGTGTTCAATCCCGTGTGGACCTATCCCGATGGCTTCTCCTGGATTGAAGCACTCTCGGATCAAAGCAAAATCGGCCTGCATGTCGCGCTCACGCCGACGTGGAATGAGACCGCTTATTTTGCCGATTATGTTCTGCCCATGGGCCATGCTAGTGAGCGACACGACCTCGTCAGCTACGAAACCCACTCCGGTTTGTGGATCGGTTTTCGCCAGCCGGTATTGCGCGAGGCCAAACGCAAAATGGGCGAACCAGTGCAATTCACGTACGAAGCCAATCCCGGTGCAGTGTGGGAAGAAGATGAATTTTGGATCGAGTTGTCATGGCGCCTCGATCCCAATGACAGTCTTGGGATCAAAAAGCATTTCATCTCACCCTATCGTCGCGGGGAGAAGATCAGGATTGACGAATACTATCAATATATTTTTGAGCGCACGCCCGGCTTACCGGAGAAAGCCGCGGAACATGGCTTGACGCCGCTGGAGTATATGCGCAAATTCGGCGCGTTCGAAGTTGAGAAGACTGCTTACAATAAACATCTTGATCCACTTCCCGCGCAGGATTTGAAAGGAACGAATGTCGATGCTGCCACGAATATCATTTCCAAACAAGGCAAAGCCATTGGCGTGATGGTTGATGGCGTCGCATGCACCGGTTTTCCCACGCCTTCGCGCAAGCAGGAGTTTTGTTCACAGACCTTGATAGATTGGCGCTGGCCGGAATTTAAAATTCCGACGTACATCAAAAGCCATGTGCATTACACCCAGATCGATTATGCCAAAGGTGAGTTTCCGCTCGTGCCGACTTTCCGCTTGCCCACGCTCATTCATTCGCGCTCCGGCAATGCGAAGTGGCTGTATGAAATCTCCAACCGCAATCCCGTGTGGATGCACACCTCCGATGCGAAACGCCTTGGCATTCAAACCGGCGACCTGATTCGCGTAAATACCGACATCGGTTATTTCGTCGACCGCGTGTGGGTGACGGAAGGCATGAAGCCGGGCGTGGTCGCCTGCTCGCATCATCTCGGCCGCTGGCGCCGTGCGCAGGACACGCCGGGGAATAGATGGGCGACGAGTCTGGTGAAGATTGAGCGCGTGGAGCAGGGAGCAGAGGGCGGAGGGCAGAGGGCGGAGGGCAGAGGGCAGAGGGCAGAGGGCGGAGGGCAATGGCCAGCCAGCGAGGCGCCAGCAAAAATCATCGACCAACAACCAACGACCAACGACCGACGACCCACTACCAACCAATGGCGGATGAGGATTATCGACAGCATCCGCCCATTCAAGAGCAAAGACCCCGATACTTCGCGCATTTTTTGGAGCGACGGTGGTGTCCACCAAAACCTCACGTTTCCCGTGCATCCCGATCCGGTGAGCGGTATGCATTGTTGGCATCAAAAAGTGCGCATTGAAAAAGCATACATGGAAGACCGTTACGGCGATGTTTTGGTCGATACCGGGAAATCGTTTGAGATTTATCGAAAATGGTTGGAAATGGCGCGCCCCGCGCCTGGGCCTGAAGGGTTGCGAAGGCCGTTGTGGTTGGGCCGGCCTTTGCGGCCGGTAGAGGAGATGTTTTATCTGTGAGGATGGTTGTTTGCAATTTGACCCGCCGTGGAGACATTCCGCCGAAATGTCTACCTAGCATGAAATCGTCAATAAGAAATCCTTGCAAAATATTCGAGAATATATTATCAATAGCGCATTGCAATGGGAACGGGACAAAAGAATCCGGCCGACTTGTATCTGTGAATTTGGGGTCCTCAACACCATGAGATGTTCCATCGAAACTTCTCCATTTCAATCAAAAATCGTAACTATTCGGATCACCGTCGGGGCGCTCTTGCTTTTTCTGGAATTGGAACAGTGGGTTGAGGGACAAACGGTTACCAAAAATCAAACAACCAGGGGTGTATCATGAGCAAAGCCAACCTGCCCATTTTGGGTGAAAAATCTTTCGAGGATTTGAAACGTGTAAATCAGCATGGTGCAGAATATTGGAATGCCCGAGAGGTTCAGCCCATGCTCGGTTACAGTCAATGGCGCCGTTTTGAGGATGCGATCAAGCGTGCTATGATTTCGTGTAAAAAATCCGGCAACAATCCTTTCCACCATTTTGCCGGCGGCGGCAAAATGGTAGATCTTGGATCAGGAAGCAAGCGAGAAGTGCCGGATTACAAACTTTCTCGCTTCGCCTGTTATTTGATCGCACAGAACGGCGATCCGCGCAAGCCGGAAATTGCTAATGCTCAAAAGTATTTTGCTGTTCAAACGCGGCGTCAGGAATTGTCCGATGCCCAAGCCGCGGACTTGGAGCGACTGGAATTGCGCAAGCAAACTTCCGAGGAATTCAAAGCGCTCTCCGGCGCGGCGCGAGAGGCTGGTGTGCAGAATAAAATGTTCGGCATATTTCACGATGCAGGCTACAAAGGCTTGTACAGCGGCTTGGGGAACGAAGCCATCAAAAGGCGCAAGGGTATTCCCGCCAAAGAGCAACTGATGGATCGCATGGGCACCACAGAGCTGGCTGCGAATCAATTTCGCATGACGCAAACGCGAGATAAGCTCGCACGAGAGCGTGTGAAGAACCAGGAGCAAGCTATTCAAACACATCAACAAGTTGGCAAAGAGGTACGTGCTGCGATTCAACGCATCGGCGGCACCATGCCGGAGAATCTGCTGCCGGCGGAGCACATCAAACAGGTGGAAAAACGCGTGAAAGGTACATTGCCCAAGCTGGGACTAGATGACAAAGATGCGAAGGGATGACTGACGAAGAAGTCATTCAGGAGGAAACTTTTTGAGCGCTTGGCACAGCGTCAAAATGGCCCAAGTCCCAGTGCGTAAAAAGATTTCTCCTGAATGACAGGGCTGAGTTTTCGGAAGAATCTTCGAACTTAACGGTGTAGTAGTTACGAATCTCCAAGGATTAATCATTGCATATCATATTTCGTTTTTCCATTTCGGCGGTTTTGTCGGTACTATTGTGAAAGCAGACTTGGCGTTTTGTCTGGTGGGCCGGACATTTCTCCAAGTTTCGGCGAGAGCCACGCACAGCTCGCTCAAAAACCGGCCCGGCTGTTTGATCTTTATGGCATAAAATTACCTACGCGAAGTATCTGATTTCTGAAGCCAACAGATACTTCGTAAATTTCATCATTGCCTCACTGAGGAGTAGCTTTTCATGAATCCGGCAAATGTTCTGAAGGTCGATTTGACTCCTGGTCAGATTGCTCTGAGTTTTTTGCTTGCCTTTGCGCTTGCCTTCATCTGGGCAACGGTGTATCGCAAAACACACAGCGGCGTCGCGTACACGCGCTCGTTTTTTCTGACGTTGATGATGATTGCGCCGATTGTCACGATGGTGATGTTGGCGATTGGCAGCAACGTCGCCCTGTCCCTCGGCCTGGTGGGCGCGTTGTCGATCATTCGTTTTCGCACCGTCATTAAAGATGCCAAAGACATGACCTTTCTGTTTTTGGCCATCGGTATCGGCCTGTGCTGCGGCGCGAATGCCTGGATGGTGGCCGTGATCGGCACGTTGGTCGTGTCGGCGATCACAGTTCTGATGTCCAAAATCGGCCACGGCGGCGCGGGCTCGGCGGACTACATATTGATCTTCCGCTCGCAGCAAAAAGAGCCGTGGAACTCGGTGTCGCCGGCGGCGCAAGACCTGATCGCGTGGAAACAATTGCGCGGTGTCACCGACGTTGATTCCGGCAACGAGTTCGAATACACGTACAATGTGCGCCTGGCCTCGAAAGCTGCGCCGGAACGCATCGTGGGCGAATTCTGCAAAAACGGCGCAGTGAAACAAGTGACGATGATCACGCCGGAGAATCATCTGGATTTATGATTGACTATTCACCATTCGCCGTTCACAATTCACAATTGTGAATGGCGAATTACGAATTGTGAATGGTGAATGGTGAATTGGAAAGTTAGATAAATCATGACCACCAACCGCACCTTATTATTCAATCGCCTCGAGGTGAAATACTGGGTCGACCGCACGACGCGCACGGCTTTGACCAGGGACCTTTTGGCTTTCATGCGCCCGGATGCGCACTCCAGCAGTGCAGATGGTTATCTCGTGCGCAGCCTCTATTACGATACCCACGATTATATGGCGTATCACGAAAAATTGTCCGGTGCGGCGGTGCGCCACAAGCTGCGTTCACGCGCCTACGGCGAGAATCCGAGCGACAGCAAGCTGGTGCGTTTTGAAGTGAAGTCACGCTACTTGAGCTACATTTACAAAACCACGGTCGATGTGCCTCGCGCGAGTTACGATGAAGTCGATTTCGCGCTGAGGCGCCGCCTTTTGCCGCCGGAGCGCTTGATGAACGACGCGCGCGTTTCCAAGGAATTTTTCCGGCTGCAGCGGCAATACAATATGGTTCCGAAGATTCTGATTCAATACCGCCGCCAGGCCTTCGAACGAAATGAAGGCAGCCGCGTGCGCGCCAACTTCGACGACGAGCTCTGCGCCAGCCCTCATCTGGACTTGCTCGGCCCGCTGCAGGGCGCGCGGCGTTTGCAGAATTACCACCGCGCCATCTTTGAAATCAAAGTAGATGACCACTTGCCGTACTGGCTGCACCAGCTCATTTCCAAGTATAATTTGCAGAGCCAGGCCATCAGCAAATACTGCTATGGCGTGCGCAGCGAAGCAAGATTCTCAGCCACCGGCCGGTCCGAAGAATAACTATATCTCCATGGAGCACATAATGTCGAGCGCTAGTGCCTTAAGCTTCAAATCTTTGCAAAAAAAGCAAAAACTTTCACGCAAAGACGCAAAGGCGCAGAGATATCGCAAAGAAAGACTCTGCGTATTCTTTGCGTCTCTGCGTCTTTGCGTGCGCTTTTCTTTTTGGCTGCGGGCGCAAGCCCCTTGCGGGTTTATCCGCGTTATGCTAAAAATGGCGATGATTGTTCTCTGGGGTATGGTGGCTTTCATCAACCCCGGTGATGTCGCAAAGGCGCAGGAGCAAAAAGCCAGCGCGCACGGTTTCAATAAAGTCCGCATCGAGCAGGAGGATCGGCTCGCTGCGCCCATAGACAAAGCCGACGAGCTGTGGAATTTCATGCACGACCGTTTTGTCAAAGACACCGTCGCGCTCCGGCAGCTCGATCCGCTGTTCACCTCTTATTATTATGAAGAGGATTTCACCGATACGTATTTTGACACCCCGGGGCTGGAGGCGCTCGCGAAACAGCATGGCATTCGCTATCGCCAGAGGTTTAATCTCTCCGATCCCACGCACCGCAAAAGCGGCCGCGAATTGATGCAGATCAAAATCTCCGATATTTCCGCCAGCGGTTTGGAGCGCGGTGAAATCAAGTTTGAGATCGATCATCCGACCAAGTTCAACTCGCCGGATGACCGGCATCCCATGATCGGGCTGGTCAAACCTTCTCATCGTGAAGATTTCAAGCAGCGTTTGAAAGAGTTGGGCCTCGATCCGTACGCGATGCGCCCGATTCTGACGATTCGCGATCGCAGAACCAGAATCTACATTCTGCGCGACGGCAAAGCCTTCATGTCGGTTTCGCATGACAAGGCCTGGTCCAATTTGTTGTGGGCAAAGTATGAAATGGTCGAGCTGGAGCCGGAGCTGAACGAGATTCCGTTTACCGAAGCCGACTCCGCCGGCCGCGCCTACATGGCGGAAATCGGCGCCAAAGTCAGCGGCCAGATCAAGGAAAAATTCCCTTATCTCAAGCAGGACTTGACGCCAAAATACAATCGCGCCTTTGTTTCGTTCGAAGAGCAAATTCCATATTTGAGATTATTGATTCGGACGAACACGGATAAAATGGATTACCTGGTTGGCGTGGGCGCGTTGAGCCTTATGCTGCTGGTCGGCTGCGTATTCCTTGTGAAGCGGTCTTTTTCCAACAGGAATGGCGGCTAAATCGTGGCATCGATTCTACCCCCATTTTCATCAAACCTGACCTGCAACGAAAAAGGAACCGCAACGAAAGAAGAAGATCATGATTGGCCTCTACGTTTGACCCACCCGTTCGGCGGCTTCAGACGCATGACCGATGCAAATAAGACCCGCTGTTTCAAGGGCCTTTTCGTTGCGGTTCTCTTTTCGTTGCAAAACTATTTATTCGGTGCGAAGGCTTTTTGAAGAATCCTCATGAACTCTCGACAAAAAATTACAGCCGCGCTTGATCGCGCGAGCGGCCCGGTGCGGTGGATTTGGCCGCGTCTCCCTGATGCGATGATAGGCATTTGTTCGCTCGCCATCATCGGCTTGTGCTGTTTGACGTATTCCACTACGTTGGCGCGGCACGCCAGTGAGCTCTTCACCAGCAATAAATATCTCGCGCTGATCGACGGCTTTATGAACCCGTTTCGCAACCGCCATCTGCTGCTGAATTCCGGCTTGCCGATTTACGATTTAAAAATCTCGCATCAGGAATTTGCCAAAATCCAGCAGGTCGTCGACCAGAATATCAAGCTGGGCTGGATGAGCGATGATGCCAAGGTTTGGGCCAAAGCGCAATTCATTCACAATGGCCAAAAATATGGCGTTGATGTCCGCGTGCGCGGCGCGCTGTCGCCGCATTGGCGCGGGCCCAAAAAATCCTGGCGCATCAAGTTTGGCAAAGAAAATCTCAACCACAATGGCAAGGTCATTAAAGAAGAGATTTATTTTCAAGGCAAGCGCCAGATCAATCTCGTCATTCCCAATGACAAGCTTTATGCCATGGCTTTTTTTCTAAATGACTTGTTGCAGAACCACAAACTGGTGACGCTGCAGGATCGTTTCGTTATCCTGCGTATCAACGGCATCGTGCAGGGGCTCTATTATGAAGTTGAGCATTTTGACAAGCCCATGATGGCGGCGCAGAACCGGCCGGAGACGACGATCTTCGGCCAAAACGGCCGCGCCATGCATTTTGAGCAATACACCAAGTACGGTACGCCGGCGGCTTCGGATGCCAAATACGATCTGGGTTCGCTGCAGCTTCAAGTCGACCCGGCCGGTGATCTGGGATTTCGCGCCATGCAAGTGTTGAACGAGCACGCGCTCAATCCGACACCGGAAAATTTTCGCCGCGCCCGCGCGGTGTTGGATTGGGAGAAGTACTTGCGTTTTCGCGCCATTACCACCCTGTGCAACACCAATCATGTGCGCTTCGGCTCTGACAATTTGAAGCTTTATTATGATCCGAGCCGCGGCTTATTGGAGCCGATCCCGTGGGATATTCTGATGGTGCAATTGCCGAAAGAACCCGGCACCATCGATTTTTGGAATAATCACGGTCCGGATGAATTGCAAAGGGCGACTTTGCTCGATCCCATGCTGCGTCAGCAGCGGAATAAGATTTTGTGGGCATGGCTTGGCGATGGCGGCGACAGCCTGTTGGCGAAATACAATGTTATCCATGAGAAAATCCGGCCCTATGTCTGGGCGGATGTTTTGAACACGCCGATTCAAGCCTATAAGATGGATGAGGTCAAAAAGGAGTTTAGCTACAACGTTCGCCGGGTACACAAAGTGTTGAAGACGTCCTCGGGCAATTTGGTTTACAAGCTCGAAACCAATGAGCGCGCGGCTTTGGAGTTTGCCTCGCTGAATTTCAGCGGTATTCAACTGCGGAAAATTCAGCTCGCCGACTCGCTGGACTGCTTCGATGGAAGTTATCGCCTCTATGAAGACCTCAATGCCGACGGCACGCTCGATGGCGGTGATCGATTGGTCGCGGAAACAATGGCCGTGAATCGGAAGATCAGTTTTGCCTTTGAGCAAACAGTTTTTCCCGAGTTGAAATATCGCGCGGACATTATCGCCGGCAGACATTGGGAGTTTTTCGATACGATGGCGGGGCGCCGCCGATTCTTCCTGCTCGGCAAACTCGTCCCTGAAAAACGCCACCCGCTTGATTGGAAGGCGCCGACTATTCAAGTCGCGGCCGTCAATGCCGTCACCGGTTTGGAAATTCCCACCGGACTCGCGGGCACGGATCAGGCGCCGGCCGATAATTCCATCGGCGTCACTTGCATTGATGCTTCCGATCATTGGGATATTGACGCTGAAGACTTTACGCTGAACGAATTCCTGCAGCGGCATCCGCAGTTTGCCGCGAGCCGGGACTATCCTGGCGCTGCCGAGGTGGCTGGCAAAATTACGGTTGCAGGCGCGGTCATCGTTCCCAAATCGGTGCCGCTCATTCTCAAACCCGGCGCCGATATCACCATGCAGCCGCGTGCGATTGTGTTGTGTTACGGCGGGTTGATTTCAATTGGCACGCCGGAAAATCGCATTCGCATTCACGGCGACGGCAGCGGCGAAGCCTGGGATACATTCGCGATGGTGCGGCCGCCACAAAAAGTCGTCGTGCATTACACCGACGTGCAACACGGCGGACAGGCGCAAGTCAACGGCATGTTGTTCACTGGCGGCTTCGCGATTCACAACGGCGATGCAGAATTCATGCACTGTAGTATCACGGATATGAAAAGCGAAGACGGCCTGAACGTGAAAAACGGCCATGTCTACATGAAGAATTGCCTCATTTCCGGCACCGACAGCGACGCGTTCGATCTCGATTTTTGCACGGGTGAGATTGTCGACAGCCATTTCAGCAACACGGGCGGCGATGGCGTTGATTTTTCCGGGAGCTACGTAACGGTCAGCGGCTGCCGCTTTGAAAATATCGGCGACAAAGGCACCAGTGTCGGGGAAAACTCGCATCCGATTCTCCTCAACAATCTTTATGCCGGCTGCAATATCGGCGTGTCATGCAAGGATTTGTCGAGCCCGAAAATCGCGTTTTGCACGTTTATCAACAACAATCTCGCCATTGAAGCAAAGCGCAAGAAATCGTTTTTTGGCGGCGCGACCGGCAATTTCGAGAACTGCGTTTTTTCCGGCAATAAAAAATTGCTCGATGAAGACTATTTTTCCGAAGGTGGAGTGGTCGTGCGCCACTCGCTCGTCGACGAGCCGGTGGACTGGCCGACGTGCAAAACCGCGGAGCTGCAATTCGTTTCACCGGAGCAAAACAATTATTTGTTGGAGCCGAACGCGCCGGCCAACGACGGCTTTGAAGTGTCGTTGCCGGATTGGGCAAATTTGAATCACAACGGTCACACGCCGAAGCTGCCGGGGATTTTCTTGGATCCGGTGAGATTGCGGAGTGATCAACACAACCCGCACGCCAGTAATAATTGAGAGAAAATGAAAAGAATTATTGCCTTCATTTCTTTGGTTTTGTCCGCTCAAGCTCACGCTCAAGATATCAAGCTCATCAAGTATGAGCTCAAAACACCGCCGGTGATCGGTGTACGCAACGGTCTGACAATTCGCGAGGGCGGGATCTCGGGAATGCATTTTATTCACGGCTCGAAAAATGAATTTTACTTGATCACCGATCGCGGGCCGAATGCCGATGCGAACAAGGCCAATGCCGGCACAGAAACGATCGTGTTCGCTTTCCCAGAATTTTCGCCGAAGATTTTCAAAGTCAGGGCAGCAGGCGATTCACTCACCATTCTCCAGGCTCTGCCCCTGCTCAGGCCGGATGGAAAATCCGTGAGCGGCATTCCAACTCCAATGGGTTCCGGCAACAGCGGCGAAGTGGCTTGGGTCAACATTGATAAGACCGCGGCGGCTTTGGATCCCTGGGGCATTGACAGCGAGGGCATCGCCGTCGATCAGAATGGCGATTTTTGGATCGGTGACGAATATGGCGCGACCATTTGGCGCGTGCATCATGAGAATGGCCGGGCCCTCGCGCGCTACACGCCGTTTGAAGCCTCCGAGCATGAAGTGGCGATCGACAGCGTGATTGCCAAGAGAAGGCCGAATCGCGGTTTTGAGGGCATTGCCTGCACGCCGAATGGAAAGATTTACGCAATTTTGCAGGCGCCAATTTACAATCCCGATAAAGCCGCCGGTGAATCGAGCCGCTTGCATCGGATCTTGGAAATCGATCCGAAAAATAATTCAACACGGACATTCGTTTACGCCCACGAAGCGCCGACTGCGAATATCAAAAACAAGGACTGGAGCATCGGCGATATGGCTGCGATCAACGATCATGAATTTATGGTGCTCGAGCACACCTACAAGAACGGCGAGAACGTCAAGAAAATTTTCAAGTTTGATATTTCATCAGCGACTGCGATAACGCGCGAAGATTTCACCGGCAAGACGCTCGAGCAGTTGGAAACCGCCGAGAATTGTATCGCCAACGGCGTCGTGCCAGTGCAAAAAACGCTTTACATGGATCTGCTGGCCCATGGTTGGGAGGCAGCACACAAGAAGCCGGAAGGTCTTGCGGTCGTGAATGATACAACGATTGCGGTGATCAATGACAATGATTTTGGCGTCGATGCACCGAAGGCTGATGGAGTTTTGGTGAATACCAATACGAAGACGGTGTTGTATCAATTCACCGTGCCCAAAAGCATGGCGTTGCATGTCGTTGCGCCATCAAGAAAGGCTGCACCCAAATAGTTTTCGAAAAAATAAAGGCCCGACGGCCAGATCGAGACCAGCGGATATTTTTGTGCGCTGGTCTCGATCTGTCCGTTGGTGGTTAAACGCGATCTTGTCAACACGAAGCGAAATCCTCACGCCAGTATCACCAGCCGCCACGGTCCCCGAGACTTCGGCGAAGCACGCGCTTCGGCGGTCCGATCAAGATCTCCAAGTCGCGCGGAGAATCGATTGGCGATTTCTCCTGCCGGAGCCATATTTACATCGCGTCGCTTACTGCGGCCCTGAACGCGGGCAGCTACCGGCGGCGCTCAAACATTTCAGTGCGTCGCTCAAGATTGTCTCCACCGCAGAAACCGGGACATTTGATCTGGTCGTGTTGCATTTATGCGAGGTCTCGGTTTTGGAGAAAGCGCACACGTTGCTGGAGCCGGGTGGCATTCTGTATTGGGAGATGAAGCCTCTCCGTTGGGCCGCTCGATGGCCTCAACGCGCGGACGGACGGGATCGGGTGATGCCAGCAACACCAAAGAGATGGAGCCGCACGCCAAATCTTTTTCGCGGCTATGTCGACACACTCACGCACTTGGGGTTTCGCGACATTGAAATGTATTGGCTGCGCCCGAATTTCGAGGCTAGCCTCGAGATCATTCCCATGCGTGATCCGGTGGCGCTTGATTACGCTTTCACGTGCCCGCGCAGCGATTGGGCGAGCCG
>JBOHQX010000201.1:0-10910 GCA_050732395.1 bacterium | reverse complement strand
AAGCACCGTGCTCAATATCAAAAAGATCCTTCCAGGATGACATTATAATGTTACTTATCGTACTAACTCTGCCAACCGGAGTCGGAAGCTGAATAGTTACCTTTTCTCAACGCAGGTGATCGGGATTGCTGATCATCTGTAACAGCCGGCCTCCAGGCTTTATTCCCTCCAAAACTGCCACCAACCGTGCTTTCGCCCTTTGCTGTTCTTTCTTCCTTGGTCAAATCTGATGCTATTGTCCATGACGAGGGCGGGGGTATAGGCCTCCTGCTTTACCGCTCCCCTCCTCCAGGTATGCGCGTATTCGACCTTGCCTTCGCCATTGAGAAATTGCACGTGAAATTCTTCGGCCGAAACGCGGAACCACGCGAATCCGAGATTGGTAGCGGCAAACATTGAAATCGGTCCATAAGCCGTGTCACGGCTCTTTGCACCGGTTCCAGAAACAATATAATGCACGCCACCGACGGGTTGCAGCATTTGGCGATCGTGGTCGTGCCCGGCGAGATACAAATCGACTCCATATTTTTCCAACAATGGGCGCACCAACTCGATCATTGGCTTCTTATGTCCGTGCTCGCCAAATGAAAAAACGGGATGGTGGCCAACAACGACTTTCCACGTGGCGCGGCAGTTTTGCAGCTCGCGTTCCAGCCACGCGATCTGGCTGGGGTCGAATTTCTTCTTATCGAAAAACGGCTCGGTGTCCAACGCGAAAAACTGGATCGTGTATTCGGGTGCGATCGTCCGGATGAAGGTATAATGAGGCGAAGGCATTATCCACCGGGGATTGCGCTTTGAGTATTCCACCTGGAACCGCGCCATGCCCTTGAGGTGATCATGATTGCCCAAAGTCGCATAGAAAGGCAACTGCAAAAACGGGAGATCGTACATGTCTTCAAATTTTCGCTGCCATTGGGGATCATCGACCGAGGTGACGCCGCTGGGATAAAAGCTATCGCCCAGGAACAAAACAAAATGCAAAGAATCCCGCGCGGCCTTCTGGTTCATCAATTCTGCGACCCGGCGCTGATTGGCGTCGCCTTCGCCTTGATCGCCAAGAGCGATAAAATATGTATAATTTGTGCCCGGCGCACTTGCGGGAATATCGAAGGCGGGGACGGGTCTGGGATTGACGACCTTAGCAGGGCCATAAGCAATCTGGGAATAGGAGAACGCCCCCAGGGAGAAGAGCAAAATGAAAAAAGCACCAGGCAAACGCCGAGGCTGTTTTGGGGTCACGCTTCAGTCCTAGAAATTGAGCTCCTGAAATTCTAATGAAGGCTCTCTGTGAGATATTCTAGCCAGATCCTTTACAACTCCGGTGTGTCATGCGCGCGCAACAGGCGCATACCGTTGATCGTCACCAGCAGCGAGGCCCCCATATCCGCGATCACCGCCATCCAGAGCGTTGCCAGGCCGGGCAAAGCCAGGGCCAGAAAAATCCCTTTCAACGCCAGGCTCACCGTGATGTTCTGCTTGATCACGCGCAAGGCCTTACGGCTGATCTTAATCGCAAAGGGCAGCTTGCTCAAGTTGTCGGACATCAGCGCAACATCTGCCGTTTCCAACGCCTGCGCCGTGCCGGAGCCGCCCATGGCAATGCCGACGCTGGCACTTGCCAAAGCCGGGGCATCGTTGATGCCGTCGCCCACCATTGCGACATTTTTGTATTCGCTGCGGAGGGCCTGCACCGCTTCCAGTTTTTGATCAGGCAGCAATTGCGCGCGCACTTCATCGACGCCAAGCGTAGCGGCAATGTTTTTCGCGGCAGCGGCGTTGTCGCCGGTCAGCATCACGCTTTTCTGTATGCCCAATGCCTTGAGTCTGGCCAGTGCCACGCGGCTGTCGTCGCGGGCGCGATCGGCGACTGCAATGTAGCCCGCGACGCGCTCATCCATGCCGACCATCATGGCGGTGTTGCCATTCTCTTCCAATGCATGCACCGTGCGGCAAATGGCATCATCATGGGGATGCGCCGTATCAAAAAAGGCGTGGCTGCCGACCGTCACGGTTTTGCCATTCACCTTGCCACGCACGCCGCGGCCGGTGAGCATTTCCACCTCTTCGGCAACGTAGCTGGAATGTTTGGCGCGCGCGTGCGCTTCGCGCACGACCGCTTGTGCGAGCGGATGCGTGCTGCGGCGCTCGACTGCCGCGGCGAGCTGCAACATGTCATCGCAGGAGGTGCATGCGGGGGCGTGATCGGCACATGAAAAATCTCGGATTTCGACGATGGCAGGCTGGCCATAAGTCAAAGTGCCGGTCTTATCAAAGGCAAAGGCCTTTACTTTGGCCAGAGCTTCAAGATAAACGCCGCCCTTGATGAGTACTCCGTTTTTTGCGGCCGCGCTGATCGCGCTGACAATGGTCACCGGTGTGGAGATCACCAAGGCACACGGACACGAAATCACCAGGAGTGTCAACGCGCGATACAGCCAGCCGTGGGTGCCGTCCGCCAGGTTCCAAAATGGCGCGTTCAAAAGGAGCGGCGGCGCAATGGCAACCAACAAGGCCGTGATCACAACCGCCGGTGTATACATTTTGGCAAAACGATCGACAAAACGCTGCGCCGGGGCGCGCCGGCCGTGCGCCTCTTCCACCATGTGAATAATGTTGCTGATCGTGGAATCGCCGGCGTGGCGCGTGACATGCACCTCCAGCGTGCCTTCACCGTTGACCGTGCCGGCAAAGATTTCGTCGTGTTGGGCCTTGGGCACCGGCATGCTTTCGCCGGTGATAGGGGCTTGATTGACCGAGGAGCTGCCCTTGAGAATCACCCCGTCCACGGGAATGCGTTCGCCGGGTTTAATCAAAACCGTTTCTCCGACGCGCACGGTATCGATGGCAACGCGCGTTTCATGTGCGCCACAAAAGGGACAGGGCCCGTGGGTATAACCGTCACGGCCAAGATGCTCGCGGCAATCGACGCACGGTCGCAAAGCCGTGGCCTGGGCAGGCACCAGGGCGACGAGCTTGTGAATGGAGTTACGCGCGCGATCCATGGTGTAACTTTCAAGCGCTTCACCGAGCGCGAACAAGAAAATCACCGTGGCGGCCTCCGCTTCCTCGCCGATGACCACTGCGCCAATCGCGGCGAGCGACATCAGCAAATTGATCCCCACTTCGCGATTCAACCACAAACGTCGCACGCCGGAGTTGAAGATCGGATAGCCCGCAACCGCCAGCGCGAGCCAGTAGATCACCTTGCTGGCAATACCAGGTGCGCTGGAAATCTCGACGAGCATGCCCAGACCGACGAGCAGGCCCCCTACGGCCGCGAGTGCGGTGGACAGGCGCGTAAATAAGAAAGGAATGAAACCGAGAAGGCCGCCGGTGCGTGCGGCCGGCTTGTTTTCCTCCCGGGTATTTTCAGCGCGAACGTCGTAGCCCAGGGCGCGTATGCGGAGTGAAATTTCGGCTGCGCTCACTGCGGCCGGATCAAATTCCGCTTTCAGCCGTGCGGTGGAAAAATTGACCGAACAGTTTTTGACACCAGCCAGGCCGCCCACGCCTTTTTCCAACGAGGCGGCACAATCGGCACAATCCATTCCGATGATGCGAAGATAAACGTTAGACATGCGTTCTTGATGTGCAAAAAAGTCTTAGAGTAACAAACGAAAACACGTGTCGTCCATAGGAGGTCTCATGACCGCCCCGTTGATTTGCCCGTACTCGAGCCGCCGAATGGGCGTGGGACAAATTTCTCATCGTTCCAAATTTTCATGTTATCTTCGGGCAGAGCCAAAACAAACAGGCCGCTTCTGTCGGCAAGGTATTCCACACCATTGTCGATGCTCATGCCAGCGACTGCACCGTAAAGTGTCAGTCCCTGATAGTATGGGAAAAACTCAAAAAAACGCTCAAGCTTCTCCAAAGTTTTTTCGATTTCTTGTGGTCTCAGCCGCAACTTGACTTCAATCGCCATAACCGCCTGCGGCCCGCTGCCCACGATATCGAATTCCATGCTTTCGCCGTTTTGCCGGCTGCGCGGCCTGTAATTGATCACTTCCAATTTAATGCCACGAGCAAGAAACAACGCAGAAGCGCCATTGCGCACCATGCTTTCGGCGAACATGCCAACCGAATCCGTTATCCCATTCAAATGCTTGGTGAATTCACGGAGTTTGCGATCCGTTTCTTTGAACTGGCGGTCCGTCTCTTTGGACATCTCTTTGGAATCTTGACGCGCTTCTTTGAGCAGTCGGCTAACCTCTTTGATGCGGCGATCGGTCTCTTTACCCATTTCGGCGAACCCGTGATAAACGAGCTCTTCGAGTTTTTTCAACGTCGTCATGGTTTCCACCCCTGATTTGGTTCACTGATATTGAATTCCGTTCCCCCCAAAATAGAGGAATTTCGGCTCGAATACAAGTAAGAAACTTGCCTGTATCCTTACTCAAATCCCCGCCACCAATCGCCACACTTGTGCGACAAAAAAACAAAGCACAAACCCCATGACCACCGGCAATAGCGCAGAAACCGCGGTCCATTTGGCGCTGCCGGTTTCCTTGTAGATCGTGTAGATCGTCGTGGAGCAAGGATTGTGCACCAGGCTGAACAGCATAAGATTGACGGCCGTCAACAACGTCCAGCCGCCGGCGTGGAAGACTTGCATATAAGCATTCGCATCATCCAGCTCGAACATGACGCCCGCGCCTGCGCCCAGGCCTGCAACTTTGGCGCTCAACACCGTGAGCATGAGCACGGTCGGAATCACGATTTCATTGGCGGGAATGGCAATGATGTATGCCAGCAAAATCACGCCATTGAGTCCGAGCAGCCAGCCGAAAGGATGCAGAAAATCAATGACGTGCTCGGCGATGCTCGCCGCACCGATGTTGATGTTCGACAGCAGCCAGATCACGGCCCCAGCAGGAACCGCAAATACCACGGCGCGCCACAACACGAAAATCGTGCGATCGATCAAAGAAGTATACAACGTTTGCAGAATGCGGGGCGGGCGGTACGGCGGCAATTCCAGGCTGAAAGTCGAAGCCTCGCCTTTCAAGACCGTGCGCGACAGCATCCAGGAGATCACAAACGTCAGAAGAATTCCAAACAAAGCGACGGCGACGACCGCACCCGCAGAAACCAATCCTGCCAATGCCGCCGGGGCCGCTGCGCCGATGAACAGCGAAGCAATCAAGATTTGCGTGGGCCAGCGACCGTTGCACAGCGCGAAATTGTTGGTGATGATTGCAATCAAGCGTTCGCGCGGGCTGTCAATGATGCGGGTGGCAATGATGCCCGCGGCGTTACAGCCGTAACCCATGCTCATGGTCAGCGCTTGCTTACCGTGTGCACCCGCTTTGCGGAAGAGATTGTCCATATTGAAGGCAATCCGCGGCAAATAGCCGAAGTCTTCCAACAAGGTGAACAAGGGAAAGAAAATCGCCATTGGCGGCAGCATCACACTGACGACCCAGGCGCCGGCAAGATACACACCGTCGAACAAAAAGCCGCTGAGCCACCAGGGCATGCCGATACTGGCGCCAAAATCTTTCAGTATCGGATGAAACATGTCAATCAACAAGGTTGCCAGCAAGCCGGACGGCACGTTTGCTCCGGCAATGGTGAGCCAGAACACCAGCGTCAGCAACAGCAACATGACCGGCAAGCCGGTGAAGCGGCTGGTGAGGATCTTGTCCAGCGCGCGATCCCAATCGAAGCGTGGTTTTTCGCCGGATTTGGTGACGACTTTGTCGGAAATCCTGGCAGCGTCCTCATAAATCGCTTCAACTAAATCGTCATGCACATTCTCGCCCACCTCCCAGCGCAGGGAGTTGGCCAGAGCAAGAATTTCTTCAGGTGTGGTTTCAGCGGTTTTCATATTTATTCCAATACAAAATGTGTTGTTGACGATGCACGCATAGCCCCCAAGTGCCCCGTCAGGTGCCAGACGCAATGCGAAAACGAGTTGAAAATTTCCCGCACATCATGCCGCCACTGCTTGCGGCTCGCGTGAGATCATTGCAGGCGCCTGAATCAAGCCGTGCAAATCTCCGCTGCCAAAGGCTTGGATGATACTATGGTCGCCTTCGAGCAAGCGCAGAGCGACCCAGCGCGGGTTGTCCAATCCCGGAAAACGCTTTTCAATTTTTTCCACCAACCGCTCCAGCGCATGATGCAGCCGCTGCGAAGCGGTCTTGATGCGTCGCGGTTTGCAGACGTAGACGCCGGTGACGACATCATGAATTCTGGCGAGCAAGTCTTGCATGCCCTGACCTTGCCGCGCCGCGGCCGGTACGACCGGCACGCCGAGCTCCTTGGCCAGCAAACGATCATCCACTTGCAATTGATGCCGTCGCGCCTCGTCCATCAAATTCAAACAAACGACTGCACGTTTGGTGATCTCCAACACTTGCAAAACCAAATTGAGATTGCGCTCCAACCGGGTGGCATCGGCGACGATGACTGTAACATCCGGCTGGCCGAAGAGAATGAAATTACGCGCCACTTCTTCGTCCGTGCTGGTGGACAACAAAGAATACGTTCCCGGCAGATCGACGATTTTGTAGCGCTTGTCGGCGTAAATGAATCCACCCTCCGCACGCGTGACGGTCTTGCCCGGCCAGTTACCAGTGTGCTGGTGCAAACCGGTTAGGCTGTTGAAGACGGTGCTTTTCCCGGTGTTAGGGTTGCCAGCCAAAGCCACGACGTAATCCCAGGATTCCATGTTGACGCCCAGTTTGATCAAATTTCCGGTGTTGTGCACTGGACAAGCTTCACAAGCCTGTGCCGCTTGAGCATTCATAGTTTTCCCTCTTGACGTCGAATGTGAACTAAATTAGCCTGATCTTTGCGTAAAGCAATCGTTGCCCCGCGAATGTTGTAGGCGGTCGGATTGCCGCTCATGCTGGTCAATTCCGCTGCAATCAAGGTTCCGGGCACGAGACCGAGATCCAACAGGCGCCGGCGCTGCAAGGCGCGACAGGCGCGCGAGATGCCCATGACCACTGCGGCTTCACCCACACGCAGCGAGGCCAGCGTTTCATGCGACAATTCGCCTTCTTTTGCCGCCGGCAGGGGCACGACCGTGACATTCGCCGCGACCACGGGTGCGAGCTTGATTTCCTCGCCCTCGGCAACGCACTGTATGCGATCGGAAGATTTGCTGATTACGCGCATGTACATGCCCGGATACAAACCCTGCGCAACAAGCTGCGCGTACAAGGTTTCCGGCTCATCTTCAATATGTGTGATGCGGCCGGCTACGCCAATCGGAAAATCCGTCAACGGCAGACCTTGAGGCGGCGGCAATTCCCCCGCGGCAGTTGGAATCGGATCCCCATGCGGATCGTGCACGGGGTTTCCCATTTGCGTCGCCAGCACTTCCGCTTGTTCCGGCGTGGTGTAATGCTCGCGCCGCTCGGCTTCTTCATGCCATTGAGTTTCAGCCAGGCCGGTTTCATCGGCCAAATAACGCTCCCACAGACGATGCATGCGAATGATACGCAGCGCATAAGATCGCCCTTCACCGATGAGCGCGAAGCTACTGGCCTGCGCTTTCACCAGCTCGAGTTGTTCGAGGTGGGCGAGCAGGCCGGCGGCTTGGTCTTGCGGAATGTGCAAGGCGCCGGACAGGCTTTCGAGCGTGGCCGCACGGTTCTTGTATTCCTGATGATAAAGATGCTTGAGCGCGTCCTCGAGCAGAACACGCGCGGTGAGCGATTGGCTCTTACGCCAGCGCCACACCCAACCGGTTTGCGGCCAAAAAAGCAGCGCCAATATTCCCACCAGCGCACTACCGCTGAACAATGCCATCAAAGGATCAATCATCATCTGACTTCACCATGCTTAGAAATACGTCGCCACGCCGAACTGCACGTTCATGCTGTGGGCGAGATTGTTGAATGCATCATAATCCCATTGCCGCCAATAACTCAGTCGCAACACGGTTTCACTCGTCGGCCGAAACGCGAATCCCGCCGTGAAGCGCCGCGTGACTTCGCCGATGTTCTCGCCGGTTTTGTCGAACTCACCAACGTTCAAATCGATGTCATCGTAACGCGTAAACAGCAGGAGCGCAGCTTCGCGCATGCCCAGCATGGGCCGGCGCAGCAAAGTATAGTTGCCCTCAAGATAAAAACCGCGTTGCTTTTCGGCAAGGAAATCATTGTCGACGTGGTCGACAGGAACGTCTATCGCCGCCAAAGCGGCCTCGCCGCGCATCAACAAGCGCTGCCAGCGATACTCCGCATCCAAAGCCCAAAGCCGCAGGGACCGCGGCTCATCCAGGCTTGCGCCCTCGGCTTTGTAGGTATTGTAACGACCCGTGTATTGCGATATACCGAACTCGCCACCGAAACGCGGATTATAGCTGAGGCGGCCGACGATTGCCGGCGATCCGTTATTGTCTTCGGCAAACGCTTCCTCTGATTTTCCGGCCGGGATGCGTGTGCCCTCGCCGGTGCCTAAAACCACGCCCTCTTGCAAGCCATTCACCGCATAAACTTCATACGTAAGGCGATCAAATGGGGTGAGGTAAAGCGCCCCGAAAAACCCCGCCCCCGCTTCTGAGAGGGTGGCGGGTATGATCTCAGTAGACACCAGCGGCCGGTCGATCACGTTGTAACGCGGGCTATCGTGCGCGATGTTGAAACGGCCGATGGGAGAGAGCAACACCCCGGCGCGCAAATTGATTGGCGTAGCGAAGAGCACGTCCACCAGCGCGGTCTCCAATGCGATTTCTTCGGTGCCATGCTCGAATTCCAATTCGGCATTCAGCTTTACTTGCGCGCTGATGGCAGAATAGAAAAACACATTGAAGCGGCGTTGCTCGAAGGTAAAACCCTCTGCCACGCCGTCCGCGCGGAGATAGTCGGAGTTGAAGTCGGCGTATCCGCCGATCGCGGTTTTGCCGCCGAGATTGAGAATATACGGGCGATCGTAAATGCCGCCGCGTTGAAACGGATTCGGCACGCTGTCGGAAGTCGCAGTTTGTGCGCGGAGATTGGCGCTTAGAGTTAGCAAACAAAACCCGAACATCAGAATCCGGGCTTCGAATTTCGCATTGCGAAATCTCTTCATGATTTCACCTTGATAATGATGGTATCCGCAGTTTCTGACAAGGGAAAACGCTGTAACGGCCGCGAGGCCGGACCCTCTTCCACTTCTCCATCGGCGGCATAGGCGGAGCCGTGGCAGGGGCATTCAAACCCCTGAGGTAATACGCGCACTTCGCAACCCGCGTGCGCGCAGATCGTTGACAGCGCCAGCCAGCTCTGATCCGCCATGTTCCGCAGCGCGATCGGCATGGGCAAGCCTTCGGCGCGAACCAGCATAACGCCCGCGGATTGCACCGCCGCAGAAGCCTCTGCTTTAGGGATGACGATCGCACCACCTTCCAGCTTGCCGCGATAGGTGGCCAATCCGGCAGCGCAACCTTGTAGCGCCACGGGTGAGGCCGCCAGTGTCAGTGCGCCGCCGAGGGTGTGGAGAAATTTTCTGCGTGTATAAAATGACATGAACGCTAGCTCCTGTTCGGTTGCCAGCGCGGCAGAAACCGGCCGGATCGTTTCATGTACTCGCGATAGTGCTCACCGAATTTTTCGAGCAGATGCTTTTCTTCTCGCTCAGTCAGCGCGGGAAGTAACGCCGCGATCAATAAAATCATGGCTCCCATAAACCAGTTGGCCGCAATCAAGCTGAGAGCGAAAAGACTCGCTGTTGCCACTGAGTACAAAGGATGCCGCACCCAGCGATAGGGCCCGGACACAACCAATTCTTGTTTTTCCTTGGTGAGCACGGTTTCACTGACGTTGCGTCCGAGAGAGCGGAACAGCCAATGCACAAGCGGAAGCGTAGCAACGCCGAGAACAGCGCCCAGCCCCCGCAGCCAGAAGGGCAAAGGTAACGTAGCCCATTGCAATGCCGCCGGCCATATCATGTAGAGGAGCATAGCACCGTACAACGGCAGGGCAATCGACATCCGCAAGCGCAAAAGGCCTTTGCTCTCCTCCGATCTCGCAATCTGGGGCATTTGCTTCCTCGCCTGCCAGCGATAATAGGCCGAAATCGAAAAAACGCCCAAGAAGATGGCAATGAAAAGCCCTCTAAAAATATATTCGAGTTTCATACATTCATCTCAATGGAATAGTTGTCCAGCATCCAGTCTCCGGCCAGAAATCAGAGCGACTTGAGAAAGGCCAATAGCATCTCGCTTTCACCTTCGCTCAAATTCGCGAAGCGATTCCTCGTGCTCTCTGCCTCACCGCCGTGCAGCAGAATGGCTTCGTTTAAATCCGAGGTGCGGCCATCGTGCAAATAATATGGCGTGCCGCCGAGCGTGCTTTCGACGATACCCAAACCCCATAGCGGGGTCGTGCGCCATTCCGTGCCGGTAGCATCGCCTTCGGGATAATTATCCGCAAGCGCCGGGCCCAAATCGTGTAGCAACAAATCAGAATACAGCGACGCTCTTTGAAAAGCCAGCGCTGCAATCTGGCTCGGTCCAGTTGGCAATTCCGGCACATGGCAGGTAGCGCAACCGATTTGCGCAAAAACTTGCTCGCCTGAGCGCACGGCCGGATCTTCTGGATTGCGGCGCTGCGGCGGCCGCAAGGTTTGCAGATAGATGACAACATTGTTGATGGTCTCGGTTGAGACCTCGGGATCGGGCACGTTGTCACCGACCCGATTGCCGAGAACGGGATTGAACAATTCCACCGGCTCAAATTCACTGGTGACGCCGATATCGTTCAGGTATGCGCCTGCCGTCTGCTGCAAAAGATCGATCGCCGTGGCTTTGCGGCCAAAGCGACCCAGATATTTTCCATCGCGGGCGATTTTTTCCGGGCCGGGATTCAAATACGGCGGTGGCGCGACAAAATTCGCGCGGCCGGAAATGCCGTCACCGTTGGCATCAGTGAGATCTTCGTTGACTAATATTGCGGCATCAGGAATGG
>JBOHQX010000200.1:0-12027 GCA_050732395.1 bacterium | reverse complement strand
AGATACTGCTGGATTCTTAGATTTTATGTAACTATTCAGCTCCTGTTTCTTGTAAGCGGATTGAACGGATAAAGCGGATTTCTAAAACTTGTTTTGCAGAATCACTAACCGTTCAATCTGCTTCATCCGTTTACTCTGCTTTTTTTGAGCTGAATAGTCACCTTGAATGTTTCAAAGCATTTGTTGGATACAGAAACTCTGAGAGCAGGCCACGATTTCTGCGCCCACGCTTATTCCAAAACTACAATTTTGATTTCCGCACAGCGATCCAGACGATGATCATTGGTGAGAAAAACTTCGCAATTGCTGCCGATCGCTATGTCAGATGATCCGCAAAGTCTCACAAGGAAAATCTCTGCGCAATCTCTGCGCATTCTTTGCGTGAGACATAAAGTCTGCGCACAAAGACAGATTTTAACCTACCTGCGCCCGGCAGACAAGCGCCCCGGGCTTTTGATCGACTTTGGTGAGCGCCAGATGAAAGCCGGTATCACGCGCATCGCCAAAGGTTTGCCCGGCTTGTGAATTTATCACGCAGAGCATCGCAAAGGATCGCAAAGAAAAGCTCTCATAGTCAGCTTAAGTTGAATCAATCATAGCGTATACAGGCCGTGGAAGCAATCGACGTTATGAATGATGGACACGCCACCTTCAAGCCTGATTGTGTTTCTCCCACCGATACGGAAACCAATAACCCTTCCTCTCCAATTTATAATCAATCAAAATGTGCTTCGCCTCGCGGAAATCATCCAAGCCTTCAATCCCCAGCTCGCGCCCATGCCCGGAGAGGCGCATGCCACCAAAGGGCGCAGCGTCATTGTCGGTCAGCGGGTCGTTGATCCAGAACGTTCCGGCTTTGATGTTTTCCGCCGCGAGCATGGCTTTTTCCAAATCGTTGGTGAGAATGGAGGCGCCGAGGCCATACTCGGAATTGTTGGCGCGCGCAATTGCTTCTTCGATGTCTTTAACCACTTGAATCGGCGCGATCGGGCCAAAGGTTTCGCTCTGCATCAATGCCATGTTCTCATCGACGTGGGTGAGCACCGTGGGCTCGAAGAAATAGCCTTTGGAGAACTGCGCCGGACGTTTTCCGCCGGACACGATTTTTGCTCCTTGTTGTATGCTTTGTGCCAGCCGCGCTTCCACTTTTTGACGTTGTGCGTCACTCACCAGTGGACCCAAATCAACATCCGGACCCATGGGATTACCCAGCCGCAATGTCTTGCTGAATTCCGCCATACCTTCGATGAATTTTTTCGCGATCGGCTCTAATACGTAAAAGCGCTCTGCCGAGGTGCAAACTTGCCCGTTGTTCAAGAAAGCCGTCCACGCGGCGGCGCGCACGGCAGTGTCAACGTCAACGTCGTCGCAAACGATAAAGGGATCATTGCCGCCCAATTCAAGGTGAACCTTTTTCAACTGTTGTGCCGCGAGCATGGCAATGTGCCGGCCGGTATCCACGCTGCCGGTGAAGGCGATGAGATGCGTGCCTTTGGAAGTGACCATCGGCTCGCCGCATTCTTTGCCAAAGCCGCACACGATATTCACCACGCCTTTGGGCAAGTGATCGAAAATTTCAGCGAAGAACAAATTGCACAGCGGCGTCAATTCCGAAGGCTTAAGCACCACGGTATTGCCCGCCGCCAGCGCCGGCGCGACTTTCCACGACATCAATAAAATTGGATAATTCCACGGCACGATCGCGCCCACAACGCCGAACGGCTCCTTGATCACCAGGCTCATTTGATGCTCGAACACCGGCGCGACCACGCGGCCGATTTGATCGCGGCCCAATTCGGCATAATACTCAAAACAGGAAGCCACCCACTCGACTTCGTCGCGATTTTCAATGATAGGCTTGCCACCCTCGAGTGTGATCAGTTGCGCCAGTTCCTCGCCTCGCGCGCGAATCTTGCGCGCGATTTCATGCATCATTTCCTTGCGCTCGAGGCTGCCCATTTTGCGCCAATGCTTGAATGCGGCGTTCGCCGCGGTCACGGCGCGTTCGACGTCTTCCGCGTTCCCACGTGGAACGGTGGTAATCGTTTCTTCCGTAGCCGGATTGACGACTTCGAAACGCTGCTTGCTGGCGCTTTCAACCGGCTCACCGTTGATCCACATGTGGTTAAGCATACCGCTCTCCGAAATTGCATAATGAATTGAATAAGAAGAAGGCTCATCTGAAAGAATTAAATCGCACGTGACGCAGAACCGCAATTATGCGCAACGGATTTCTTTTGTTGATTTGGCGATGATCAGAAATCTTCCGGTAAATGGCTGCTCAGGTACTGGCTCAGGACCAGATACATGAGTTCCCTGCCACTTTTCATTCCTTGTTGTTTGGCAAGATAATCGAATCCCTCGATCATGAGCTGATGCAGGTGCAGCTCAACGGGCAGCCGCGTTTTCAACCGGAGATCAACTTCGGCCTCTTCGCGCGGAAGCGTGTCGAGCCACGCTTTCAGAGCCTGAGGCGAATCAAATGTAGGCCACTGAAAGTTAGAAGGCGGGAAGGTCGGGTTTGCGGAAGGCCTTTTTGACTTTCTCTTTGCCCTTGCTCGGGCGGTTATTTTGGCATTCATGTTCAAATCTCCCGTACAGAAAAGATACGAGCTACTTTTCCCCGTTTCAGGTTGAAGAGCACAATGAAACGACCGTGTTCTGCTCCGTAGATTTTTCTCCCCAACCGATCATAGCCAAAGCTTAAATAAGATTTTGCTTGCATCACAACATCTTCAAGAAACTCTAAGCCAAATTCTGGATGTGCTTTTGCTAGATGGCCAGAATTGTATTCATCCCATTCGAAACGTGCTATTCTAATTGACATTCCAAACCCCCGTTAATGGTGTCACGATATTATCTAAGCTGCATTTATTCGAAATTGAGTTTTCTCAAGGACCATCACGCCAATATCGTATCCAGTCTCAATAAAAATGTCGCTAGCACGTTCTATCACAAGATTGTCAATCTGATCCTCAAGCTTGTCTGGAACGTAAATTTCGAGCCAGGCATGCTGTTCGTCGAAGCCTGGAACATGAGCAATAAGTTCAACATCGGTAGTCAGCGTTTTTGCCAAAGTAATCAATTCATCCAGATATTCCACCAGTTTCTTTTTGGAAAGAACACGAATCGGCTTTGGTTCCCAAACGATACGCTTTCCATCTTGCAAAGTACATTTTCCCAAGTCATCAATGAAAACAAAGCCCTTCCCTACCAGTGCATGCGAAGCTTGTTGATCAATCAATCGAGCAACTTTGCCTTCTGATGTTGAAGCTGCGGATAAGAGCGATTCAATGAAACCTAAAACTTCCGAAACTTTGTTGCTTGGCAGCGACTCGAGCTTTCGGATGATTTGACTTTTCGATAAAACTTGCATATCCATCCCCGATATAACTTTTTTGAATTCATTTTTACCGGAATATAGCCGAATTCTCTCCGATAGTCAAGCCGCGCTCCAGCGGGCAAATTTTCCCTTGCATTTTCTCTCGAAATTCGGCTTATTCAGCCACTTCAAAATTTTTGCAATCCCTCTTGACGCGGAGTTCTTTCGTTTCACTCAACAATAATTGCTGATGGCCGAATACTCTGCCAGTGAATTGATGGTTGCACGCGCCGCACGCGAGTTGGGCAACGACGACGTGGTGTTCGTCGGCATCGGCTTGCCCAACATGGCGTGCAATCTCGCCCGCCTTACCCATGCTCCTGAATTGGTTTTGATTTACGAATCTGGCGCAGTTGGCGCTATCCCGGAGCGATTGCCGGTCTCAATTGGAGACCCTGCTCTCGTCGCCGGTGCACTGTCCGTGTGCTCGCTCTCTGAAGTTTTCTTGAACTATTTGCAGGGCGGACGCATCACCGTCGGATTTCTCGGCGGCGCGCAAATCGATCGCTTTGGCAACATCAATTCCACGGTCATCGGCGATTATGCCAAACCCAAAGTGCGCCTGCCGGGCAGCGGTGGCGCCTCTGAAATAGCCGCGCTGGCACACAAAATTCTCATCATCACTCCACTCCGTTTGCGCAACTTTCCCGCGCGCGTCGATTTTCTCACCAGCCCAGGATTTCTCAACGGCGGAAATGAGCGCGCTGCGCTCGGTCTCACCACCGCAGGACCGCAAGTGGTGGTAACCGATTATGGCGTGTTTCGTTTTGACGCTCAGACACATGAGATGGTTCTAACCGACATTCATCCCGGGGTCGAGCCCAAGACCATCCGCGAAAACGTCGGCTGGGATCTCAAATTCGCCGGCGATCTTCACGTTACCGCGCCACCAACTGTTGAAGAGTTACGCTTGATTCGCGAAGAGCTCGATCCCGATCGCATCTATTTGTAGCGGTTTTCGGGCTATTTGCCGGTGACTCTTAACTCGACCAGATCAGGTTGCCCGCACATACGGCGCATTGAAGACAATAGAGCTACGCAACACGGTGTAGCCGTTACCAAAAAAGTCTCACGCAGAGCTTCGCCAAGGATCGCAAAGAGAGGCTCTACTTTAACTCAGCGTCTCTATCCCGCGCTTTTCGGATTGCAGTTTTTTCTTTTAGTTGCGGATCCCCAGAGTCGCTTTCAGGCTCCACCGTGCTGTGTTCTTCGTGTTTTTCTCTTAACCTCGAAGGGAGGTAATTATGCAAAATCTGTTTACCCGCTGCAAAGCGATGGCCGTCTGGATTTTGCTGGCGATGTTTTCTGTGGCGGCGCTGGCCGGTACCACCGGCAAGATTGCCGGCGAAGTCAAAGACAAGTCCACCGGCCAGCCGCTACCGGGCGTCAATGTCGTGCTCGAGGGTACGACGCTGGGTGCGGCGACGGACATGAACGGCCGCTACTACATCCTGCTGATCGCACCCGGAACTTACAACATGGTCGCTTCGATGATCGGCTATCAAGCGACCAAAATCTCCAATGTAAAAGTGAATGTCGATCTCACCACCAGTGTCGATTTCGAGCTGTCCTCCACCACGCTGGAATTGGGCGAGGCCATTGAAATCGTGGCCGAGCGGCCATTGATTCAAAAAGACGGGGTGACCACCATGCAAGTGACTGAGGCACAAACGGTGGAGAACATGGTGGCGGATGATTTCAAGGACGTGCTGACATTGAACTCCGGCATCAGCACCACCGTCGTTCGCGATGGCCTATTCACGGAAACCGCGGAGACGGGTGAGGGCCAGTATTACGTGCGCGGTGGCCGCGGCAATGAATTGGCGGTAATGGTGGACGGCATGTACGTCCGCGATGCGTTTTCCGGCGGACTCGGCACGGAAATCTCCAACGGCGCGATCGAGGAGCTGCAAGTGATCAGCGGTAACTTCAACGCCGAATACGGCAACGCCATGAGCGGCGTGTTGAATTTGATCACGCAAGATGGCGGCTCGCAAACCACTTTTCGCCTGCGCGGTTTCACCGACGCGATCTTCGGCAAAAGCTCCGGCGAGTATACCTTTGTGGAACGCTACCAACAGGTCAGCGACCACGGCCATCTCACGGCCGCGAACTGGGGCACGAATCAAGGCCAGGCGAGTCTGGGCGGGCCGCTGCCGGGTATGGGGGATAGAGTGAAATACTTCCTGGCTGGGGAATATTTCGAAACCGACGGCAGCATCGGCGTCCTGCAGAATGAAATCGCGCGGCGCGGCACGGCCAAGCTCAGCTTCAATATGGGGCGCACCATGAAGCTCAGCCTCTCCGCCAACGTCAATCGCGAAGATTTGCAGATTTATCAGCATGCTTTTGCGCACGACCAACACGAAGAGGTGATCGCCGTTTCGGGCGACAGCACGATTTTTCCGCCGAACATTCCTCCCAACAATTTTGCCGGCAATGACCGTATCGATAGCCGGGTGTTGCAGGGCATCGCCAGTTGGACGCACACGCTCAGCGCCAAGGCTTTTTACGAGATCAAGCTGCAGCGCTTTTCGCGCGAGTATTTCAATCGCGTGAATGACGACATCGAAGCGTACAATCGCAATCCGATTCAATACAATGACCCGGAAGATTTCGTCATCAACGGCTATCAACCGCGCTTCATCGATCAAGAAGACCGCGTGTATCAGGCCAAATTCGACGTGACGTACCAGGTCAACATCGAGCACAATCTCAAGGCGGGCCTCGACTTCAACCACCATCGCATTTGGCGGCATCAAATTCTGCCGACCGGCGATATTGCCAACCTGCGCGAGGATATGTATACGTTTTATCCGATTGAAGCAGCGCTCTATGTGCAAGACAAGATGGAGTTCAAAGATCTGGTGATCAACCTCGGGGTTCGTCTCGATCGTTTCGAGCCGCGCGACAGCGTGGCGATCGATCCCAATTTGCCGCTGGGCGCCCGTAAAATCGCCGGGGGTACGACCAGGCTCAGCCCGCGCGTCGGCATGGCGCATCCGATTTCCGATCGCGCCAATTTGCATTTTTCTTACGGCCATTTTTATCAGGTGCCGGAATACGACAAGATCGTCTTCAATCGCCGGCGGCACATCGATATCTTTCGCCCGACGCTCGGTAACTCCGACCTCCGGCCGCAAAAAACGGTGGCGTTCGAAGTGGGGTGGGATCAGGAGCTTTCTCAAAATCTCGCGATCACAGTCACGGGTTTTTACAAAGATTATCAAAATCTGCTTGCCACCGATCCTTACCCCGACGCGCGGCCGGCGGCGGTGACTTACTACATCAATCAAGATTTTGCCAATGCCCGCGGCGTGGAGTTTAACATGCGCACGCGCCGGCTCAAGAATTTCGAAGCGCTTCTGGGCTATACCATTCAGCGGGCGGAAGGCAACAGCTCCAACCCGCTGGATACGCGCGATGATTTGCTGGCACGGCCACCCCGCGTGCCCCTCAAGCAGCTCATTATTCTCGACTGGGACCGGCCGCATAAATTCAATTTCAACCTGGATTATCGCTTCCGCAGGAACGAGGGCCCCACGATTGCCGGCGGCAAGTGGCTGCAGGATTTCGGCGTCAATTTGACGGGGCGGTTCGAAAGCGGATTGCCCTACACGCCTACGGACACACGCGGCCAGCGCATCGCGGACGAAAACGTGGCGCGCATGCCCTCCATCTGGCAACTCGATCTGCGCGTCGATAAGGGTTTCGCGGTTGGCCGCAGCAAAGCCGGCCTTTTCTTTGAAATCACAAATCTGACCAACCGCGTGAACGTGTCCGACGTTTATACCGATTCCGGTCTGCCGCTGGACACGCGTGATCCTACCTACACGCAATTCGGCAAGATCGATCCGTACAATCTGTATCCGCAGCGCAATATTCGCATCGGAGCGGAGTTGGAGTTCTAGTATGGGTGACGCTGTTACCTTCGTGAAACGTTGCACGAATCGCGTGTAAGGTGTAAAGTGTAACGTGTGTTCAGATAAAGAAACTGCAGAACTCTTTCGGAGGTTTTGAGGAATGAAGACAAAAATTACTCTATTCGCCATTCTACTGGCCTTGTCGAGCCTGCTCATTGCGGCGGGAATGGACACGGGCGGCAAGGCAGAAAAGATTCGCGCGCTGCAACAGCGCCAAAAGCTCGCTAAGCCGTCTGATTTTGGCGACCGCAAGCTGGGAATCATGGATAACGGCCGCATGGTGATGTACTACGACAACAACGGCTTCATCGGCGACCGCAATTTCACGCGCAGCATCGAATGGCCGGCCGGCTCGCTCAATTATCTCGTCTGGCAAATAGGCATTCTCTTCGGCGCCGTCACCGCGAACGGCGATACCATCGTGAGCGAATCCTTCAATGATGTGTCCGACAATCAATTCAATCCCGAGCCGGGTTACGATAACCCCGACTATGATTTCGATCTGCTCGGCGGCCCGATCGTGGCACGCAGCGACGTTTTGGAATCCTACCCGCCGCGCTGGAACGGATTGTGGCCCGCTTTCGGCGGCGGAACCACGACCGCGGACGAGCTGAGAAGGTCGGGCCGGCAGGAATCCTACTGGGTGATGCGCGACGACAATGATCCCGTGGTGAGCAACAGGCCGCCGCTGCATCTCGAAGTGGAATGCCGCCTGATCGAGATCAACGACGTGCTGACGCAGGATTTCATTTTTGCATTTTACAAAGTGCGCAACAATTTGCCGCAAAGCCAGCCACTCACGCGTTGCCGCTTCGGCGTGTTGATGGACGCCGATGTGCCGGCGCTCGTTGGGGCGGAATTCGAAGACGATGATTCCAATTTCATTCGTGATTTAAATCTGGCTTACGCGCGCGACAGCGACAATTTCTATGCCTCGAAGCCGGAATTGAATCCGGGTCACATCGGCGTAAAGTATTTGCGCAGCCCGAGAGGCGCGGACGGCAACGAGCTCGGCCTGACTGCGTGGACGACGTTCGAATACGGTGACATGCCCAATCCCGGCGAGTTTTACTTGAATGAAGACGGGCCGGATCCAGCCGCCGGTTCCTTTGCCAGCCGCGATCATGCGCAATACGGCTATATGACGCCGGGTCTGTACATGAAGCCGCGCTTCAAACGTGACGTCGGATTCATCATGAGCAGTGGCGAATTCGATTTGGCGGTAGGTGACAGCGTTGAGATCGGCGTCGCTTACATTGCCGCACCGGATTACGAGTCCTTATTGAGCAATGCCCAGGCCGTGCAGACGGTGTTCGACAACAATTTCCGCATTCCCACGCCACCGGAACCGCCGGCAGTCTCCACCGCTGCCGGCAATGAAAAAGTCACGTTGTATTGGAACGCCGAGCCCAGCGAAAGCTCCACGGATCAATTGACCGGCCGCGAGGACTTCGAAGGGTATCGCATTTACCGCAGCGAGGATCGCGGCCAAACCTGGGGCACGCCCACAGACAATATCGCGCGCTATCCCAACGAAGTCCTGCCGCTCGCCGAGTACGACGTCGTCAATATTCCGGGACAATTGGCGGGCGTCGTGGTCTCACATTCCAATCAAATCTCGGACGCGGCCATAGTCAGCGAAGGCGTGGCCGACGGCTCCCAACCTGGAGACGCGAACGGGACTGACAATTCCGGCTTTTTTTCGAATGACAATTTTCAGATCATATTCGACAGCGGTTCCACTTTTCAAGTGCTGAACGCTGCGCAGGGAATCTACTTGAACTATCTGGCCGATTATGCCGATGCTGTCGGTTTCGCCGTTTTCGATACAGCATGGACGTTGCTGGCCGACAATCCCGACGCCTCGCACGGGGTGTACACGAGTGGGGCGCACATATATGTCACCGGCACGTTTGTGAGCATTAGCGATGGCGCCGCTTCCCCGCCGCAAGCCGGCGATGTTTTCTCCATCGATCAGCGCCGCAATGATGCGGGTCGGAACGTGGGATTGAAGCATAGCTTTGTCGATCAGAACGTCCCCAACCTGCCCAAGAGCTTGTTCAACGGGTACGAGTACTGGTATACCGTGGCCGCGTATGATCGCGCAGATTTGGTGCTCGGCATTCCCGTGAAAGAGAATTTGCCGCTGAACCTCGCGGAATCTCTCAACGATCAAACTGCTGCGGCGATTCCACAGGCGCCGGGTGCGGGCCTGGTGGAAGCAAATGTAGATACCAGCATGGCGCACGTTGCTGGCAATTCCGACGTCGGCGGCTTCGCACTGGAAGTGATCGACCCCACCAGAGTCACCGGCCATCGCTACGAGATTTCGTTTAATGAAACGGAAGCCGGCAAAACTTATTCCGTGAAGGACCTCGGAGAGAGCGGCCAACCCATGGTGCTTGAAGATCAGCCCTTTTACGATGCCGCCGCCGACAATGCCAGAGTCTTTGACGGCCTGCGCGTGATCGTAACGGACGTTGAATTCAACATCAATACCGATCGCTCCGGGCAAACTGCGCCGCCAGGCGCAAGCGATTTGACGCTGAATCTCGATTCCGTAGAGCCGCGCGATGGCGCGAACGACCACGACTTTCTTGTCAAGTTTTTCCAAAATCCGGAAGACTCGGCGGCCTTCAGCTATACTTATGCTGATTGGGATAATGGCACTCCGGTGACTGCTCCTTTCATTGTCATTGACCAGGCCACGGGTGATACCCTCACCGTTGAAATTCTAGATGCGAGTGACGGCGATGGCGACGCCACGTACGACGTTGCCGAACGCTTTGCGATCGGTGACACGCCCTATACCGGCAGCGGAGAGTGGGAGGCCAGCAGCTATATTTATCGTTTTGCATTCGACGGCTCCTACAGCACTGGCACGGAATTCACCGTGGTGACCAACAAGCCGTTGACTTCTGCCGACCGGTACCAATTCAGCACGGTGGCGCGCGGCTACGTGGCGAACGCGAGCGATATGAACGCGATCCAAGTCGTGCCCAACCCCTTTGTCGTGACCTCGGGTTTCGACGTGAGCCGTGACCGCCACGAGGTTCAGTTCACGCGCCTGCCGGAAGCATGCACGATCAAAATCTACACGATCGCCGGCGAGCTGGTGAAAACCATCGCGTACGATCGGAATACCGAGGGATTGAGCTTTGCGCGCTGGGATTTGAAAACCGAATTTGGCAGCGAAGTGGCCTATGGCGTGTATTTGTATCACGTGGACGCACCGGCAGGCACGAAGATGGGGAAGCTGGCGATCATGAGGTGATGCGGAGGGCTTAGAGCAGAGGGCAAAGCGCATGGCGCTAGCTCGAAGCTCAAAACTCGAAGCTCAAAACTCAAAACCTGATCCTGTCGTTTCGCTCTTGCGGGATCTGTTGAAGCTCTTGGCAGATGATAAAACGGTTGGGAGATTCATCATATGAAAAAAAATCTTGCTGGTCTGATGATGGTAATGGCCACTGCTGCTGCGCCGGTTGCCGCGCTGGCGCAGTTTGCCACGTCCACGGAGAATTTCAACAACAACGGCACGCGTGCGGCGCAATTTTTGAAATTTCCCGTGGGCGCACGCGCCACAGCCATGGGCGAATCATATGCCGCCGTCGCGAGCGACGCCTCTGCACTGTTCTGGAATCCTGGCGGCGCCGGCCGGTTGAAAGATCTCGACGTACATCTTGCACACACCAGTTATTTGTTGGATATTAATTTCAATTATGTGGGCTTGGTCGTTCCCACGGCGACGGGTAATTTGGGGTTCAGCGCGGCGGTGTTGAACATGGGCGACGAGCGCGTTACCACGCTGCGTGATCCCGATGGCACCTCAGGCGTGTCGTGGAGCGCGAGCAGTTTCGCCATCGGCTTGACGTTCAGCCGTGCCCTCACCGATCGCTTCTCCGTGGGTATCACCGGCAAGTACATTCAAGAAAACGTGTTCAATTCTTCGGCAAAGTCGGTGGCCGTCGATATTGGCAGCATTTATGAGACCGGCCTAGGCGGTTTGAAGATTGGCATGGCCATGACCAACTTCGGCGGCAAAATGAAGCTGAGCGGCCGCGATCTCACGCTGCGCGAGGTCGACGCCGACCCGTTTGTTGGCGGCAATACCGGCCAGGCCGCCGATTTGCAAGTGAACTCCTGGCCCTTGCCGTTGAATTTTCGCGTGGGCGTTTCTTTGGATGTTTTCCGCAACGAAACCAGCACGTTGATGCTGGCATCGGATTTCAACCACCCCACGGATGCGGAAGAGCGTGTTCAATTCGGCGCGGAGTATGCCTTCATGAACCGCTTTTTTGTGCGTGGCGGGTATAAGTTCAATTATGATGAAGAATCTTTCACCTTGGGAGGTGGCTTGAAATTGTCGAGTTTCTCCTTTGACTACGCCTATCGTGACTTCGGCATTCTGGGTGACGTGCCGACTTTTTCGCTGAATTTGCGTTTATAGGTTTGAGGTAACTATTCAGCTCCTGACCCCCGTCGGGGTTGGTTCGGCAAGCAACACCACCGTGTCATCCCGTAGGGATCTTGTTAAGTTTCTGGCACGGTGCTTGTGCTGAAAAAGATGCCTCCTGCATGACATGTTGCTTGGAAGCTCCCGACTCTGGTTGACAGTGTTCGCAAGGTAAATAACATTATCATGTCATCCTGGAGGGATCTTTTTGATATTGAGCACAGTGCTTGTGCTGAAAAAGATGCCTCCTGCATGACATGTTACTTGGA
>JBOHQX010000199.1:0-6435 GCA_050732395.1 bacterium | reverse complement strand
GTCTACCTCTGCTTTTCAGACAGACTGAAAACAGAAGCCCTTCGGGCAGCACACGCGGATCAAAAACGCACACGGAAAAAGCTTTCAATCCGCGTGAGTTTTTGATCCGTGTGTAAACTTTCAGAATTTCATTCTATGTTTGATGCTTTAAACGCCTACACCGGTTTTCAGTCAAGCTGAAAACAGAAGCCGCTGCGCGGGCGCTTCTTTTCGACAAGATTAACAAGATTGATCCTCATCCTGTAAACCTTGTTAATCCTGTCAAGAAATTTTCGGATTTTATTCTAAGTTTGATGAACCATTCGCCTTTCCTCGCGACGTAAGGCCTACACCAGCCTTTCAGACAAGCTGAAAGCTGAAGCGCTTCGTGCAGCATCAAATTTTACCCGCGGATTGAAGAACCCCACAGATAATAGCTTCATCGGTGGGATTCTTCAATCCGTGGGAAATTTTTAGGTCAAAAACTTTTAGAATTTTATTCTGAGTTCATTTCGCTAAGCGCTTATCACGTCGTGAGCGCCAGCTTCATCCGTCGCACGCCTTCACGGATCGTGTCGAAGTCCGTCGCAAAGGAAAGCCGCAGATAACCTTCCGCTTCGTCACCGAAGGCAGCACCGGGAATCGTGATCACTTTGTTTCGCAGCATGCGTTCCGCTACGTGCATCGAGCTGCCGAAGCGTGAAATCTCGAGCATCAGATAAAAAGCGCCATCGGGAACACGCCGATTGGGCTTCAAATCGGCAAACTGCATGTCAATTGATTCCACGAGAAAGTCGCGGCGTGCACGCAAGTCTTGTCGCAGCCTGGCGAGCGTAGCGCGCCCTTCATCTGTAAATGCCGCCAGCGCTGCGCGTTGTGAGACGGCAGAGGCACAGGTGGTGGCGTACTGATGCAGGACCGTGACGTGCCGGATGATTTCCGGATCGCCGTAAATCCAGCCGAGCCGCCATCCCGTCATCGCGTGCGATTTCGAAAGGCCGGAAACGACCAGCGTGGCCGGGTAAAAATCGCCAATCGCAGCGGGGCGTTCGTCAAAATAAAGCTCGCGATAAATCTCATCCGCAATGATGAGGGTATTGGAATGTTGCAGGGCATGGGCAATGCTTTGAAAATCTCTGGCGGTGAGAACACGGCCGGTAGGATTCGACGGGCTATTGATGATGACGGCTCGTGTCTTCGCGCTGATCCCGCGCTGAAAATCTTCGGCATCGAACGCAAACCCGCTCTTTGCCGGCAACTTGTAAAAGACGGGCTTGCCGCCTGCCATTTTCACTAGCGTGGGATAAGCGAGAAAGCCGGGATCCGGTAGAAGCACTTCATCTCCAGGATTGATCAGCGCCATCAACGCCACGAAGAGGCCTTCTTGCGAGCCATTGATGACGCAAACGCCCTCATATTTCGCAGCGTCACCGTAATAGCCGGCAATGGCGCGGCGCAGCTCGAGCAATCCGGCGTTGGGGGTATATCGGATTTTTTCGGTATTGATGAAACGAACGGCTTCGGCACGAATGACGGCAGGAGTGGGAAAATCCGGTTCGCCCAGACCAAGATTGATCGCGTCCAATGGCGCGCGATCATAAATCTGGCGAATGAGGGATTTCTCGATTCCGGCCAGGCGTGCAGAAGGCGTAAAATTCATCGCAACAAATCCTCGAGCTGGGTCGAATGGTCAGTTTTTTCGTCGCGATATTTGACGATGATGGGGGTATAGATCGCCAGACCCAGCTCACGGCCACGGCCCTGTGTGATCGGCCGCGTGCCTGGTATGACGACGGCGTTGGCGGGAATCTCGAGAGGGCGCTCGGCAGTTTTGCGATAGATTTCGTCATTGACGAGATCATAAACCGGCGTAGAAGCGGTAAAAATGACGCCGGCGCCAATGACAGCGCCTTGCCGCACGATTGTGCCTTCATAGATACCGCAATTTCCTCCTACCAAAACCTCGTCTTCAACAATGACCGGCAATGACCCTACCGGCTCGAGCACGCCGCCAATTTGCGCGCCCGCGCTCAGGTGCACGCGCTTGCCGATCTGCGCGCACGAGCCCACGAGCACGTGCGAGTCGATCATGGTGCCGTCATCAACGTAGGCGCCGACGTTGATGTACATCGGGGGCATGCAGGTCACGTTGCGCCCGAGGTAACAACCATCACGAATCGATGAACCACCGGGAACAATGCGCACGCCGGCGTTGATGTCAATGGCTTTCAGCGGATAAGTGCTCTTGTCATAATAGATGAAATGTTCGTTGATGTGCATTTCTTGCTGCGCGCCGATGCGAAAGCCGAGCAGGATGCCTTTTTTGACCCAGGCATTGACCTGCCATTCGTCCCCGATTTTTTCCGCGGCCCGGACGCGGCCGGCGTTGAGTTCGGCTTTGAGAGAATTGAAAACAGTGAAGAATTCGTTGCTGTATTTTTCTTGCGGCGGCTGGGAGAAGAGGGATTCGATTTGGTGTTGGAGGTTCATCGTTGTGTTCTCAAAGTATCGGTACTATTCAGCTCCTGACCCCCGGTGATCGGGGTTGGTTCGGCAAGCAACACCACCGTGTCATCCCGTAGGGATCTTGTTAAGTTTCTGGCACGATGCTTGTGCTGAAAAAGATGCCTCCTGCATGACATGTTGCTTGGAAGGCGTTCATTTGAGACGGCAAAACGATTATGGTCAAAACAAAGATTCTCTTCCAGCTTCGCGAAGAACATCATAACGCTGAGCTTTTCACGTTTGCCTCTAGCCGCCTTTTGGGCCGCGATATACAGATTCTCAAAGGCGATAACCAGCGGGAAGAGATTTTTGCAGGTTTTCATAGGCCACTCAACTGAGTAAGCAGGCTGCTCTTTCGACAAGCTACTGAAGCAGCCTGCTCCGTTGCACTGTTTGGGCTTCTGCCGTGATGACCGGCATGACCCCGGAGAATGAGCCGCATGTCATGCCCGACCGCAGTCCGGAGACCCGTAGGCCGCCGGCATCTGGACCGGACACTGGGCCGGATCGTTTGCTGGGCATGATTGGGCGCGCGCCACGCGAAAACCAAGGAAGTTGAGCCCGTCGTTGGGGAAGTCCCCGTTGCGGATCGAGCACTACAGCTCGACGGTGTAGCCGTACCACGAGCCGCCACGCAGAGCGCGGCGCGTCTTTTCTGCATCATACCAATTCTCCTGCCATTCCCTCACATTACCAGCCATGTCCATCAAGCCCTCCGGTGTCGCGCCCTCAGGATAGCGGTTGACCGGAGTCGTTTGGCCAATATTTCTTTCATAGTTAGCAAGTTTTTTATTCGGTTCGCCTTTTTCTTTAGGCCAAGGATATTCACGCAACGAACCATCTTCTTGGCGACCGGCGGCAGCCCGCTCCCATTCCACCTCCCGTGGCAAACGATAGATGGTGCTTGCCCCTTGCTTTCTGCCGGTTGCCTGCCCATTGGAGGCTCTTTCCAATTCCGAAAGCCACAAGCAATAAGCCCGGGCCGCATACCAGCTCACATCCACCACCGGTTGATCTTCGCCGTTGAATTTGCGATCATCATCACACGCAGATTTAAGCTTTTGAGGCCAGGTTTTATCATCGTGGCCGAGATGTTCAATATAAGCCTTGTCGCTCGCCGCAAATTCTAAAAGCTTTTCTGAAAAAAGTTCGGGCGCAAACAACTTGCCAGACTCGGCGTCTTCGCCTCGCAGATAACGAATGAAGCGACGGTATTGTTTGTTGGTTACCGGGTATTTGGCAAAGTAAATGTCCGGCACTTTATCGATTTGCTTTGTCACTGAATATCTGATCGTACCGGCACGAATCAAAATGTATTCGGCATTATATTCCACAGGATTGCGGAAACTCTCCGGCAACTCCTCAAACAATCTCTGTTGTGGAGGCTGGGTTGTTCTCAGGGCATCAGTCACCGACAACTGCGCTGCAATTTCGGCGGCATATTCGCGTATGCCCGCCCTGCCGGAGTTTATTTGAGTGAAAGCAAGCAGCGCTTCACGCACGCGCTCTCCGCCAATAGCTTTCAAACAATCCAAAGCATAACGCTGTTGCATTTCGTTTTTGCCCGCATCATGCAGACAGGCAAGCAGCGCTTCGAGCGGTTTTTCCGCGGCCTCGCGCACCAATGTTTGCAACAAATCTTGTTGTAGTTGGCTCAATTCACGGCTCGTTGCAGAATCGAATAACGCGGTCATGAAAGTATTGAAGGCCTTGCGGTCGGTCTTGCTCATGAAATACCGCAGCGGCTCGGCCCAGGCGTTATCACCAAATGTTTTTACCAACCGTGTAAGGCGATCGTTCTCCTGATAGTTGGCGGCGAGCTGCAGGCCGGCAAAGTATTCGCGAAAGGACTTGTGGCGAAAAATGTATTCATTCTTGCCGTAGTCGGCAATGAGACCGGCGCGGTCGCGGAGATTTTCGCACAGTTCTTCAGCCTTGAGCGTATGGTTAATCGGCTCGAGAATGGGCTGCAGGTACTCGTGCAATTTGGCTTTGGCCACTTCTTCCGCGCCCAGCTCTTCCTGCATCCACAGCGCTGCCGGGCACAGCACGCGCCTGGCCTTTTCGGCCTTCAGCAAAGGTGCAAGGCCGCGCTGATCGTCGCGGTGTTCGAGCAGATAGTCCAGCGCAACGTCGTAAAGCTTGGTGCGGCTTTCCGGCTTGGTTTTATACTGCTTCCAAATGAGCGCCAGAAGCTGTAACAGCATGGGTATGCCGGCCAGCTCGCGCAGGCTGCGATTTTCTTTCTGATCGAGATAGTCGATCACTTCCTGCGCGCTTTTTTCAGCTTCGCGCAGTTGCCGCACTTTCCAATCGTCCGGGGACTCATCCTTGCGCGGGTGGCTGCCTTCCAAATGGGCGGCGCGGAACCATTTGCGCAGGAATTCCTGCTTTTGCTCATGGGAGAAATCGCGCACTTCAGCGTGCAGATGGGGCGTACGCAAAACGAGGTTATCATCGCGACGCATGCCGGTGCTGCGGCTGGTGAACACAAACCGCACGCGCCGGAGACCGATGCATCTGTTGTCGATCCAGGCGCAGACGCGTCTGCGATCGTCAAGCTTGCTCACTTCGTCCAAGCCATCCAGTAGCACTAACGTATCGCGCTCATCCAACCACGCGTGAAATTCAGTCGCAGGAATCCAGGGATCGTGCTTTTTGGCCCAATGGGACAAATTATCGGCGAGACTTTGATCGGGATCGACTTCATGCAGCGGCAGATAGAGTGGAAAGACGGGCTGGTGGAAACCGAGCTTGCGATAGCCGTCCGGCTGCAGGCAGCACATGGCGTAATATTTCAGCAAAGTGGTCTTGCCCGAACCGGGATCGCCAATGATGAGCAGCAGCTTGCGTTGATATTCTTGAAAAGCGCGCTGTAACACGTCTTCCGGCTTCAAGTCCTCGTGCTCGTTACGGGCACGATCGGCTTCACTCAAGAGGGGAAAATTTTCGCCGCGATAGTGCTCTGAGATATTGAGACGAACGAAGGTGTCGGCCAAGCTTACTGGCACGCCTTCAACACCCGGGGCAGCGAGGTGAATCAGGCAGACTTCATTCTCCAAAATATAGCGGTAGCGTTCTTCCGCGGTTTTAGTTTTTTGGGCTTTTACCTGCTGCTCGTGTTGCTGTGCCAATTGGCGGCCGGCGACTTGCAGCGCAAGATGCTCATCGATCTTTCTTTGGCGCTCCTCGAGCTCAATCCTTTTCTTGAACTCGTGCTCGGCGCGCAATTCGGCTTCTTTGCGTTTGCGCGCGAGATAAAAACTGAGCACAAGCGTGGCAAAAGCGACGAGAGCGGCAAACAGCGCGATAGCGGAAGTGATCCAATCCTTTGTTGAAAGCGCACACGTGCTATCCTCCTTGGCAAACGCACGGTGAGAAGGTGGTGCTGATTTGGCTATCTCGCCAGAATCCGCCGAGGTTCGTTGTGTGGGAGGCGGAGACACTGGATGCGTGGTGTCTTGGGCCAACACGGTCGCATCAAACCTAAGCCACGCAAGGACGAAGAAGAATAAGAAAGCTGTTACCTCTTTTGATCTCTGCATGAGCATGCCGCGCGATTTCGCCGTTCCACGAAGTTACTCATCTGTGTGAAGAATCTTCCCGCTTTCATGTCATACAGGAGGAATCCGGGCGGGTTTTGTTGCAGCATCAATAGTCAATGTTCTTTCAGGCGGTGTGGACAGCGCTGACTAAGTGCTCTGCCTCGTAAATTCGGTGACGTATTTTGTATTGCTCAACTCGCCCCACCATTTTTCTGTTCATCCCAGGCTCTTAATCCCGAGGGGATGCAATGATTTTAGCTCGATTCCACGAAACCAGCGTCAATAACCCCGAAGGGCATAGGTGTCAAGCTAAGCGCTTTCATATTTTGGAGGACAAACGTTCAGTCTAGACTTTCACAATTTTTTTCCTAGTTTGTACTGGCATGGAAAAGAACCATGCCTCGAA